>CAIYQV010000171.1 GCA_903928365.1 uncultured Flavobacteriia bacterium | reverse complement strand
GGTGAATCAATCAACGCATCCGATATACCAAACAATTGTATTGCAGCAATACCTGAAAGCACCAATCCAACAGCAAAGATCAGCTGCCATTGATCAGCTTGTCGTTCGTACTTAAAGTAGCTGATGCGGCTAGGTAAAAAACTCAAAAGGTAACGGTAGCTGGATGAGATACCGAATTGCTTTTCCCTCAAGATAAGTAGTAATGGTACCATGAGTCCCAATAACGGGCCCGCAATGTACCAGGCTAAAGGTTCTTTCATAAAATTGCTTTATTGGGTATTAAACCGATGCAAATGTAGTTTTGTTTTCTTCAATTCTATCCAAGTTTGTATCAATACCCTTTAGCGGCTCCTCCACTATGATGATAGAAAGATCACTCGGAGAACTTTTTAGGTGCTGACGTAATTCGTGAAACGAAACCCATCCCGTCGTGTATGAGAAATCAGCACTTCTGTAAAATTCATCTGACTCAACAAACGGAATTGTTTTCAATGAATTTTCATTCGATGAACTCGCATATATCTTCACCTTGAACTCATCGGTAAACGAAAGACTATCATTACCAGATTTACGATACTCATAATGGTAATCGAATTGCAGCGCTGAAATATCTGAAAGGACAGCACTGGCAGTAGGATAACTTCCCG
This sequence comes from uncultured Flavobacteriia bacterium, assembly GCA_903928365.1. Lineage (GTDB taxonomy): Bacteria > Bacteroidota > Bacteroidia > Flavobacteriales_D > Crocinitomicaceae > M0103. The sequence continues at coordinate 1,766 of CAIYQV010000171.1, read as the reverse complement.
CACCCTTTCCATAGAACACTTGTCGGTCTGAGAAAAGTGCATTTACGGACACAGCATTGAATTCATTATTCACCCCATAGGCAGGTTGATCAGGAGAAACAAAATGAGGTGCAACAAAACCCACTACCTGATCACCGATCTTTTCCGCACGGGCAAGTAACTTAATTCTCAGGCCTTTTTCCAATGCAAAACGCACGTCACGTTCTCTCAATTTTGTAATTCCGAAATTGAATACCTCCTCCGGTGTGGTACTAATCCCAAAAGCATGTTTGATCAAAAGAATTAATTTGAATTTGGAGTCAAAACCTTCTACATCAAGTGTTGGATCGGCCTCTGCAAATCCAAGTGCCTGTGCCTGTTTCACTGCATCCTGATAAGCAATGCCTTTATTGCTCTGTGTAAGAATATAATTGGATGTTCCATTCACAATTCCTTGTACCGATGAAAGGGTGTCATTGTTGTAATATTCTTCGAGATTGCGCAGAATCGGAATGGATCCGGCAACACTCGCCTCATAAAGCAATGAAACATTGTTTTCTCTGGATAATTTAATCAACTCATCTAAATGTTCAGCAATCAATTTCTTATTGGCTGTGACCACATGTTTTCCTCTTTTCAGTGCTTCCGTAACAATCTCATAAGCCGCTTCACTGTCATTGATCAATTCCACCACGACATTGATCTCATCATCTTCAAGAATCGTCCTTTTGTCAAATGAAAAATGACTACTGTCAATCGATCTCTTTTTTAAAGGATCTTTTACTACAATTGATTTGATCGTTGCATTCAGTAGTTTACTTCTGTTCAATACTTCATACAATCCACCGCCAACAACTCCAAAGCCAAATAGGCCGATATTCAAATTTGTTCTCATACTATTTATTTTGCTGCTTGTTTTTTAAATACCGTAGGACGGTGTTTTTTAAGATCATTGTGTAAAAAGTCAGAGAGCAAGTCTGACAACTGTTTGTGCTCAACCAAGAAACCATCGTGACCGAAGTCAGAATCAATCCTTGCCAGATGTGCATTGGGTATCCATTCCGCCAAAAACGCTTGTTCACTTACTGGGAAAAGCAGATCAGAATCAATCCCGATCACCAATGTCTTTGCTTTTATAAACTGTAAGGCAATTTCAATCGAGGCTCGCTTGCGCCCCACGTTGTGTGCGTCCATGGCTTTAGATAACAATACATACGAATATGCATTAAATCGATCCGCCAGTTTCTGACCTTGGTACCGTTGATAGGACGCTGCAGGAAAATCTTCAGTCAAATGATTATTCAGGCTTGTCTGAGTTTTGAGATAGCCCTCATAGGAACGGTAACTTAACATCGCTATCGCACGGGCCGTTTTCAATCCAGTCAACCCACCATCCTTTGATCCATTTCCAAAGGTAGGATCTGTGAAGATCGCCTGACGCTGCGTTTCGTTAAAAGCTATTCCGAATGCCGAATGCCTTGCATTGGTTGCGATCAATACCAGTTTTTGTATTTTTTCCGGCTGTTCGATGGACCACTCCATTGCTTGTTGACCTCCCAAAGACGCACCTATTAACAATTGGATCTTTTCAATACCCAATTCCAAACTCAATAATTCATGGACACGTGCTAGATCACGCGTGGTAAATGTTGGGAAATCCTGAAGCAAAGGTTCATGAAGAGAAGGGTAATTCAGCGGGCCGGTCGAACCGTAATGAGATCCCAGAATGTTTGCACATACGATGAAATGCTCCGTTGGATTAAAGAGGTCATTTTCACCAAATACTC
>CAIYQV010000170.1 GCA_903928365.1 uncultured Flavobacteriia bacterium | reverse complement strand
TACAGGATTTTTTTTAATTTCATCCCATGCTTCAGCGACTTATCTATTTGAGTGCCAAAACGGATAAATTTCAGAATAACGAATTGATTCTGAAACAGTCCAAAAACTACAATGCATCAAAAGAAATATCGGGAATTCTGTTAGAATACGAAAATAATTTCATCCAATATCTTGAAGGAGATCCCATTGAAGTGTTTACACTTTATAAGCGAATCGAAAAGGATGAGCGTCATACGGATATCTGGCTTGTAGATTATTCTGCAATTAATGAAAGAGCTTTTCAAGATTGGGGGATGGGATTTAAAAGTTTGAACCAAGTTCAGGTGGAAGAATGGGGTTTAGGAGAACTTGATGGTTTCTCAAGCTCAGAATCATTGATAAAACATCCAGAGATTTTGGAGTTAATCCGGATGATCGAGTTTTCCGGAATCAAATCTTAATTTATCGGGCGAAATGAACAAAGGCCCAATCTAACGTATCGAAAACACCAAGAATCAATGGTATTAGGCCGAACACTTGCAGTTTATCCTTTTCCATTTTTGTGAAGACGAAAACGAAAAGAAAGGCCATTCCCAGTAAATAAGTCGCATTTAATTTTAAGGCCAGAGTAAAAAGAGCCAAGAAGAGGAGAGCGTAAAAAATGCGTCTTTTAGTTAGGGTGTTTAAAAGTAGTTTTAAGCTTCCAAGAACGATGAACATGTAATACAGCAATTTCAGGATCTCCGGCCAGGCACCTTTCATGAATTCATCATAGTATTCTTCTCGTAAAACGAACATCAGAAAGAATGTCGACAGAAGAAATTTAATAGAAAGGGCGCTTATAAATAATCCTGAACAAACTCGTGATAACTGAAAATTTGAACTGCAAATGTATCCTCCTGCAACGAATGAGAAAAGCGGGAAAAGCGGGGTAGGTAGAATGAAAACGCCTGATTGTATAAGAAAACTCAGTCCGTAAAGAAAACTGATCAAAAGTGTCAACGCAACAGCGCGTTCTTCTTTCGTCATCCTTTTTTAGCTGCGAGTGCTTTTTCGACATAATCGAACGTGGAAAGAATGACAGGCTTTCCATCTACCACTGCGACATCGTGTTCGAAATGAGCACTAGGCAAATTGTCCTCGGTAACGATCGTCCATTTGTCATCTAATTGCACTACACGTTCAGTTCCCATGTTGATCATCGGTTCGATGGCAATCGTCAAACCGTTCTGAATCTTTTTGCCTCTTCCGCGACGACCATAATTTGGAACTTGCGGATCCTCGTGTAAACTTCGTCCGAGACCATGTCCAACCAAGTCGCGAACTACACCATACCCATGTTTTTCAGCGTGCTGTTGTATTGCAAAACCGATATCTTCAATTCGATTCGCTGTGGTACATTGTTCGATTCCAATGTAGAGGCATTCTTTGGTGACCTCCAATAATTTTTTGATCTCAGGATTCACTTCACCCACCTCGAACGTGTAGGCATGATCACCGTAAAATCCTTCAAACACAGCTCCACAGTCTACTGAAATGATATCTCCCTCTTCTAAGACCCGCTTACTGGGCATCCCATGTACCACTTGCTCATTCACCGAAATGCATAGAGTATAAGGAAAACCGTACATTCCTTTAAATCCAGGGACGGCATTTTGTGACCGGATATACTCCTCGGCCAATTCATCCAGTGTGAGGGTGTTAATTCCGGGTTGAATGACTTCAGCAATCTTACCAAGTGTACGACTCACGATCTGAGCTGCTTCACGCATGATCTCAATCTCTGAAGGTGTTTTATAAATGATCATATTTCGTTTGAAGATATTCATGATGAGGGGCAAAGATAGAAATTGTCAATTGTCAATTAATCAATTGTCAATTCAGAAAACAAAAAAGCTCCCCATTCCTGAGAAGCCTTTCTTGAAAAAAATATCAATTATGCTAAAACAGCTTTTACTTTATCTGCAGCTTCCTGAAGAAGCACAGCTGAATGTACATTCAATCCTGACTCGTCGATCAGTTTCTTCGCTTCTTCAGCGTTTGTTCCCTGAAGTCGAACGATAATCGGAACAGGAATAGATCCCATGTTTTTGTATGCATCTACTACCCCTTGAGCAACACGGTCACATCGTACGATTCCTCCAAAGATATTGATCAGAATAGCTTTCACATTCGGGTCTTTCAAAATGATGTGGAATGCTTTCTCTACACGTTCTGCGTTAGCTGTACCACCTACATCCAGGAAGTTTGCAGGGTTACCACCTGAATACTTGATGATATCCATTGTGGCCATGGCAAGACCTGCGCCATTTACCATACAAGCAACGTTTCCGTCTAGTTTCACGAAGTTCAATCCTGCCTCATCAGCTTCTACTTCTGTTGGGTCCTCCTCAGTCTTATCGCGCATTGCAGCGTAATCCGGGTGGCGGAATAATCCATTTCCATCTAAGGTTACCTTGGAATCAACAGCGATGATTTTGTTGTCCGATGTTTTCAATACAGGGTTGATCTCAAACATGGAAGCGTCAATCCCTTCGTAAGCATTGTAAAGCGATACAACGAATTTGGTCATTTGCTTGAACGCTTCACCACTCAATCCAAGATTGAAAGCGATTTTACGCGCCTGGAATCCCTGGATTCCCACTCGTGGGTCGATAAATTCCTTGTAGATTTTTTCAGGGGTATGCTCTGCAACATGCTCAATATCCATTCCTCCTTCTGTTGAATAGACGATCACGTTTCTTCCTTTCTCACGATCGAGAAGAACGGACATGTAGAACTCTGCTGTTGGAGATTCTCCAGGATAATACACATCCTGTGCAATGAGTACTTTATTTACTTTTTTACCTTTTCCATTAGTTTGAAGTGTCACCAAATGACCTCCAAGAATTCCTTTCACTTTTTCTTCGATCTCGTTAATCCCTTTTGCAAGAACTACTCCGTTCGATCCGGTTTCCTCTACTTTCCCTTTTCCGCGTCCTCCTGCATGGATCTGAGCCTTCACCACGTACCAACTCGTACCGGTTTGTTCAGTTAGTTTCTTCGCTGCTTCAATAGCATCTTCGACCTTATCGATCACAACGCCTTCCTGGATAGCGACTCCGTAACTTTTTAAAATGGATTTTCCCTGATATTCGTGTAAGTTCATCTCTCTGAAATTTGAGGGTTAAAAGTAGGGTTAATTGTAAAAACTGGCAACAGCTTTACAGAAAATTATCATGTACATTATAATATGCTGTTTTTCCATGAACTGCTGATCTCTCTGGATGCGAATTCTCTTCTCTCACGGTCCTTGATAGAGTCCCAGATCTGGTTGATTCCATGTTGAAGTGCATCGAGCTCTTCATCCATAGCCTCGTACATGATAGTAGGATCCTGAAAGTAGTGTTTTACAAAATTCGTATCGAAGTTCCCTGATCGAAACGCTTCATGTTTCATGACATACTTCCCAAAGTCAAGTGTTGTTTTCAATCCTGAGATCTGGTATTCATCAATGGCTTTTATCGTGCGGTTAATTGCGTCTTCGCGTGTTTTACCCCAAACGACCAATTTGGCAATCATCGGATCGTAAAAGATCGGAATATCCATACCTTCTACGAAGGCATCGTCTACACGCACACTTCGGCCTGAAGGAATGCGGTAACGATTCAATTTTCCAATATCCGGAGTGAATCCATTCAAGGTGTCTTCCGCGTAAACACGCACTTCGATGGCATGGCCGTGAATAGACAGTTCTTCTTGTTTTTTGGGAAGTTGCTCTCCTCGTGCAACACGTATCTGCCATTCTACAAGATCCAAGCCGGTGATTTCTTCTGTTACCGGATGTTCTACTTGTAAACGGGTATTCATTTCCAGGAAATAGAAGTTGAGATCTCCATCCAAAAGGAATTCTACTGTTCCTGCTCCTTCGTAATTACACGCTTTACAAACAGCAACGGCTGCTGCGCCCATTTCAGCGCGTAATTCAGGCGATACAACTGCACTTGGAGCTTCTTCAACTACTTTTTGATGTCTTCGCTGTATAGAACACTCACGTTCAAACAGGTAAACTACATTTCCATGACTATCGGCGAAAACTTGGATTTCAATATGTCTGGGCTTCGTGACAAATTTTTCAATGAAAACAGCATCGTCACCAAAGGAAGATCTGGCCTCATTCTGTGCAAGTCGCATTTGCTCTGCAAAATCTTCTGAGCGCTCAACGAGGCGCATTCCTTTTCCGCCACCACCTGCGGAGGCCTTGATCAAGATTGGGTAACCAACTTCTTCAGCAATTTTAATAGCATCGTTCACATCACTGATGGCTTCGTCCACTCCTGGTACCAGTGGAACATTATAGCTCTTTACGGCTTGTTTCGCACTGAGTTTATCACCCATAACCTCCATGCTTTCCGGGGATGGCCCGATCAATTTGATCCCTGCGGCTTTCACTTTACGCGCAAAACCGGCATTTTCAGAAAGGAAACCATAACCAGGATGTATCCCGTCCACACCCAGATCTTTGCAATGCTGTAAAATAAGATCTTGTTTCAGGTAGCTTTCTGACGATGGACTCGCTCCAACGTATACAGCTTCATCCGCTTCCAGAACGTGCGGTGCGTTTCGGTCTGCATCAGAATAGATTGCCACACTGGCAATATTCATCTTTCTCAGGGTGCGTATTACGCGACGGGCAATCTCCCCGCGATTGGCAATCAGTACTTTTTTCATTCAGGCTAATGATTTCGCAATAAAAGTAAGAAATGAAACTACAAATCGTGTTTATTCAGGACAAACTATCGAAAAATCTAATCCGTGATCTCTGTTTGGCGTTTTTTACGTTTCACCGGATAGCGTTTGTTTTCTTTGCTTCTGAACATGTCCGCAAAGTACTGTGCCAACTTAAAGTTACCGAAATTATCAAAGTCCTCCTGGTAATGGATACCCGCTCCCTGCGTGAACAGACCAACGCTCTTTTCCTGAATAACCGAATAGTCATTTGATTCATTGAATACATTTACCCGAATGGTGCCATTTTCATTCAACAAGTACTCTAATCTTACATCTCCAATGAGCGCACTTTGTGACTGCGTTGAATTGGTCACATTCTCCACACCAAAACTACCGTTAACAATGAGTCGGTTATCTAAAAATCCTTTAGTCACGCCAAATTCATAAGTGCTTTCTCCTCGCAATTGGTCTGAATCCAGATTTACATTCAGTTTGTAATCCTTTGAAACTTGAGAAAGCATGGAATTGATCTGGTTTGATACGAGGTCCATAGCCGCAGATCCTCCCGCAGCGGTTGTTCCTTTTAACGGCTGAAAACGCTTCCAGAGCATAAGTGAGAAGAATTGACGGTTCAATTCATCCCGGTCACCTGTAATTCTCGCAATCAAAGCTTTTCCTGATTCATCGGCTTTTGGTGCTTTGATATCGAAGCCAATGGAAGGTTTCATGAGTGATTCGGTCAGATCCAGGTAACATTGAACTTTCTGAGTACTTTTTGCGGTACTTCCTTGAAACTGATCCGGTGCGATCTCTGTCAGGTTGGCATAGACTTCATAATACGTTTTCAGATCCAAGGTGGCATTATAGGGATCTCCCGTCCAGGTGATCGTTCCTCCGTCTTCGATGTAAAATGGTTGCCTGATAGGACCCATGGCGAAATTATAGGAGCCTTCTTTTGCGCGGTAAGTCCCCTCCATGGCCAGATCACCAAGATTATCCAGTTTGACAGCAATATCTCCGCTACCTGTGGCATTGATCTCATCACCTGTTGTCTCGTTAAAGATGATCCGCATTTTAGCATCCGGAGTTACCCGGAAGTTGAGATCCAGATTGACTCCCGTAAAATCGATCTTGGGTTCCACATAGGAGAACTGTTCTCCTTTCTTTTTGAAGACAATATAGCTTTCTTCTTCCTCGAGTTCGGCCATTCCATACATCGGGAAATTGATCGCCGTACCACGTTGCGTTTTCAGGTCAACGCTGATGTCAATATTGTCGGCATAACCAAAAATGTTTGCACTTCCGGTGACATAAGCTTTGCCGTAATAATAGTCTCCTTCCTTGTATTTGGTGTTAAGCACAAGGAATTTACTCATCGTATTTGTATTTGGAACGAAACTAATAAAGGAAGATTGGTATACGGATAAGTCCTTATCCAAGTCAAATTGCAGATCAAAGTTCCAGTCACTGAAATTGGTATGATAGATCGAGCCAATAAGTGCTGCCGAACTACCCTCTTCATCTGTAACCGGCATGTTATCTATGTAGAAACCATATTCATCTGCACGGATCTTTCCATTCAAACCAAAATTCACCCCCAGGATCTCAATTTTAGCATTGCCAGCGAGTAGGTTTACTTCACCATGTAACTGAGGGGATTCTGGTGTTCCTGAAACTTTCAAACGGCCATCTACCATCCCTTTGATGTTGTTCACGACATCGGGGTCCATGAACGCGTTGGTAAACTGGATGTCTGTTTGATCAAATACCAGATCGAAGTCGAGGTTGTCCTTTTCTCTGTCAAGGAAATAATTACCGTCAAAACGAAATGTTTGAGCCCCGCGATAGGTGAGATCACCTGTTAACCCAATGCTTTCACGCAATTTATTCCAGTCAGATTGGACGTATATATCACCCACTTCCTGTTTATTTACATAAAACTGTTGGATGGAAGCATCACCCATGTATGTCAGGTTCGTGTATGGGTTGGAAAGATATCCCCATCCATTTAAGGTTCCTTCCATGGCGACCGTAGATCCCAATAATTCGCTTATGTCTGCCAGGTTGATATCGTTTGCACGGAAATTCAGTTTGTCCGAGTCGTTTCTGGAAATGCAGCCGTCCAGTAGGATGTACTGCCCATCCCGTTCCAATTTCAATTTAGCGATGTGCAGCTCATTGTTCGCAATGGCCAGGTCAGATTGCTTTTCGATCTCCCAGCGCTGATTATTGATGCTGAAGTAGGAGGGTTGGAGTTCAAATTGAATCTCACTTTTACTTGGAATGAAGGTTTTCCATTCAATGCGGGAAGCGTCATCCGTTCCCTGATCCCAGGTTAGAGCTGAATTCAAAGCGTATTGGGTGCCATTTGCTAAGAAGGATAGGTCATGAAAAACGATCGAATCGGTGTACAGGAATTCTTTGATATGGTATTCAGCGGAAATCTCCGAACTTGTCAAAAGTTGATTCAAGGATATATCCTTGAATTTCATGGTTTGGTAATCTACCTCGTCAGAGGTGAAGGTTAGCGCAAAGTCTGAGCGTTCACCATCGTAATATCCTTGCAATTTGCTTTTTGGTTTGATCTTCAGGTCTGGAGCAAAAATGGAAAGCACTTCGTCCATATCTTCTGTTTCGATCTCATAACTGAAGTGACTCTTGACGGTATTCGCTTTTTTCTTCCTTTTATCTTTCGTGTCAGCACTTGTGCTTTGAATGGACGGGAACACTTTGCTGAACTGCTCTGTGAAGTCACCGAGAATGGTCTCAAAATCAACTTTTCCTTTCAATGATGCATTTGCTACTTTGCTTTTGATCGTAAAAAGGTCTTGCTCTTTTCCTCGTTTCACAGACAAAATAAGACTGGGAACCTGAATCTCTTTTTTACCTTCTACATAAAAGAGTCCCTGAAGTCGGATGGTCCCTTCCATGGCGTTGGGGTTCAATCCAACTATATCCACCGAAAAATTGGAGGTTAATTTCGAGTCTGATTTTTTAGTCAGGTTCAGGTTGCTTAGAATAGCTTCTGTTAGATCAATGGAGAAGGTCATGTGCTGTTTTCCGTTGAAATCTATTTTGCCATTATAAGTAAGGTCAAGATTGTCATCTTTGATATCAATCTTTGCATCGAAAACTTGATCTACGAAGTGACCCCTGATTATTTTAATGTTTTGGTAGCTGTAATCCAGGTAGTCAAACCGATTGACCTGGCCAGTGATATTATTTAAATTGAATTTGCCATTATTGAACGCTTCGCCATTTAAAATAACACTTCCGTCTACCATGCCGAAGTCATTGTTGCCAATCAGAAGGTCTAAAGCCAGGTTGTGCACATGAATAGGTGCGGCGGTCGAATCAGCAGCTTGAAATTTGAAGGATTTACCAGTGTTCGTAAGTTGCACTCCGGAGGTAAGTGAAACAGATCCCATTGCAGTCCGAAGGCTGTCAGCAGAAACGATAAATGAATTTAAACTACCATTCACACTCAGATCTGACGCGATGAAGTGGTCGAATTGCATAAGTTTAGGATCGATCTGAATGTGTTTGATCCCTGCATCGAAGGGTAGGTTGAGTTCTCGCAGGTCTTGCAGTGAAATGTAGGCGTAATTCACCTGTTCCTTAAATTTTGCATGATCCATGTCTCGGAAATCAGGCAGGATCAGGTTGCCTTTTAATACCGTTTTGTTGCCGGTGCGCAGTTCCATATCTGTCAAACGCAACTTCTTGACTTCCTCGGTTACTTTTCCGCTGATCGTCACCTGTTGATCCATTCCTTCCATCGCCGAGGCGAAGTAGGATACGTCTTTTAACGAAACTGAACTTTTAGACAGAATGGCATCAAATCGAACGCTGTCTTCGAAGGATTGAAAATCCTCCATTTCATCGAGCAGCAAATGAAGTTTGGGAATAGTAATCTTTGAAAGCGGAGTTTTTATGTGAAGGTCACGAATCTTTAAACCATCTGGTTCGATGCGTACGTCCATATTTAGTTTACTCAAAACAAATCCGCTTCGTTCTCTTGCTTTCAATTGTTTTACATCGAAGGCCAAAACGCCACCTGAGGCAGAAAATGCCGTGGCATGCAGATCAACATCCTTTAAATCAATGTGGTCATAATCCATCCCAAATTCACTGTATCCTTTTCGGTTGTCATCGTATTTGAAGTCAACACTACTCAACTTGAGCGTTTCGAGGTATACATCAAATGGTTTTGATTTCTTGGTCTTTTTTCCACTTGAGAAGTAGTCAGCGAGGAATTGGTAATTGTAATCACCCGATTTCGCATCGCGACTCAGATGAATCACACCATTGTCCAATTCCGCTTCTCCAATCTTTGCAAAGCCGGATTCCAGATCCAATTCATCCAATGTGGCAAACAGCGTAGGTATATATGCCAAGGTGTCCTTCTTCTGATCCAAAACCAAAACACCATCCAATGCAACTCTGTCAAAAAAGATAATGGAGACTTTCTCTATTTCTATGGTAGTATGGAGTTCTTTAGATAAAAAATGTGCAGCCTTTTGAGCAAGGTAGGTTTGAACAGGAGAAGTTCGGATTGCAAATGCAAAAAACAAGATCAATAGTAGAAGCCAGTCGAGGCTGATAGCCAGCATGCGTCCTATTATTTTCAGTATTTTTGACATCAGTTACAAACTTACGGAACTTGCCTGAAAAAGATATATTTATTCTGGGTATCGAATCCTCCTGTGATGATACGTCCGCTGCTGTTCTCAAAAATAGCACCATACTTAGCAATGTGATCGCGCGACAGGAAGTACATGAACAATATGGAGGTGTTGTTCCCGAGCTTGCAAGCAGAGCACATCAACAAAATATCATACCGGTAGTGGATGCTGCTTTGAAAAAGGCTGGAATAACTAAAGAACAATTATCTGCTGTTGCCTTTACAAGAGGTCCGGGATTATTAGGGGCATTGATCGTGGGAACATCATTTGCGAAAGCCTTTGCCATGTCATTGAATATTCCATTGCTCGAAGTCAACCATATGATTGGCCATGTGTTGGCTCATTTCATTGATGATCCTGATCGGCAAAAACCGGTATTTCCATTTTTGTGTTTGACGG
>CAIYQV010000169.1 GCA_903928365.1 uncultured Flavobacteriia bacterium | reverse complement strand
TCATTGCGGCGCGTCAGATTCAGAATGTCACGCTTACCGAAAGATTCTCTCCGCTGCTTGGGTTTGATGCAACATGGAATATCAAAGGACAGGGATTGATCACCAAGTTTGAATATAAAAAGGACAGAAGTGCGACCTTATCTCTTAATAATAACCAGATCACAGAAGTATTGGGTAATGAATGGGTGATCGGTTCAGGCTACAAGTTCGAAAAAGTGAAGCTTCCGATTGAAAAGATTCCGGCTAGCGCCTTGAACATTCGTTTTGATCTTTCCTTCAGAGATAATTTGACGGTGATCCGTAAGATCGTTGAGAATACCAATCAGGCTACAGCGGGTCAGCGAGTGGTATCCATTAAATCATCTGCCGATTACAATGTCACTCAAAATCTGACCGTTCAGTTATACTATGACCAGGTGATCAACACACCAAAAATTGCTACGTCTTTCCCTACGGGGAATATGAGTACTGGTATCAGATTGCGATTCAATCTGGCTGGCGTACAATAATGAAAATCAGAGAAGCCATACCGGGTGATGAAAATGCGATCATGGATTTGATTCGCGCTCTGGCGCTCTACGAGAAGGCACCTGAACAGGTCGTTAATACAGCGGAAGATCTTGGTAAACATTTGTTCGAAGAACGGATCTGTGATGCGCTGGTTGTCGAGAATGACGGTAAGATTGTGGGTTTCGCCCTTTTTTTTACCAATTACTCTACCTGGAAAGGAAAATGTCTTTACCTCGAAGATTTTTATGTTTTGTCTGAATTCAGACGATCAGGTATTGGGTCCCAATTATTCGACCGAGTGGTGGAGATAGCCAAGGCACGCGAAGTAAAACGTATGGATTGGCAGGTACTGGAGTGGAATGAAACAGCCTTGGAATTCTATCGCAAAAAATCGGCTGTTTTGGATCCCGAATGGATCAATGGCAGACTGTTCTTTTGAATTCAGTTGTAAGCCTTTCTGAATCCATTATTTTTGCACTCAAATTCTGAGAAATGAAAGTATTCAAATTTGGTGGGGCCTCCGTAAAAGACGCTTCTGCCGTTCGAAATGTTTCCGGTATTCTTTCTTTGTTCGAGGGGGAAAAACTGACAGTGATCGTTTCTGCCATGGGCAAGACGACCAATAAACTGGAGGAGATCGTGAATGCTTCTCAGAAACGAGACCGTAAGATCTTTATGGCACATGTGGACGATCTGTATTCCTTTCACATGAATATTATGGGTGAGTTGTTTACTGAAAAACACTTTGCGGTTTACAATAAAGTGGAAGAGATCTTTGAAAAGTTACGTGATCGTTTCAATGACCCATTTCCTGATAATTACAGCTTTGAGTACGATCAGATCGTGTCACTCGGAGAGGTCCTTTCATCCCACATTGTGGCAGCATTTCTTTTCGAGCAAGGTCATTCGGTAGCTTGGGCTGATGCACGCAAACTCATTCGAACGAATCATCAGTATCAAGAGGGAAATGTGGATTGGATTAAAACGGAAGAGCTCATTCAATCGCGCTTCATTCCCGAATTTGAGCGTACGGATATTCAATTGACACAAGGTTTTCTTGGTCACACGGATGAAGGGTTCACTACCACACTGGGAAGAGAAGGATCGGATTATACCGCCGGAATCTTTGCTTACTGTGCAAACGCAGAAAGTGTAACGATCTGGAAGGATGTGCCGGGAATGTTGAATGCCGATCCGAAATGGTTCGATAATACCATTAAGCTTGATAGTATATCCTTCAAGGAAGCGATCGAATTGGCTTATTATGGCGCATCTGTTATTCATCCAAAGACGATCAAACCATTGCAAAATAAAGGAATACCATTGTATGTGAAATCATTTATTGATCCTAAAGCTGACGGCACGGTTATTCAATCCTCAGGTGAACATGATCACCTCGTTCCTTCATTTATTTTTAAGATGGATCAAGTACTCTTTTCCTTCACGACAAAGGATTTTTCGTTCATCGTAGAAGAAAATCTCAGCGATATTTTTGACCGGTTGGCACGTGTCAACGCCAAGATCAACCTGATGCAGAATTCCGCTCTGGATTTCTCGATCCTGCTCGACAGAAGTAAGGTGAATATCCAGAAGATCATCGACCTTTTCAGTGATTCGTATGCCGTGAAATACAATGAGGGATTGGAACTCGTAACTATCCGGCATTATGATCAGGCTACACTGGATAGGGTGACTGAAAATAAAGACATTCTACTACAGCAAAAATCAAGACAAACAGCACGTTTGATCATGAAAGACAGGGGGTAGTGTAAAATACCTTGTTCATGGTACGTTGAACAGCACTGCATCTGTTATTTTTGTAAAATGGACGCTCCATCAAATTCGCTTCTTTCTAATGTGCAACCGGGAAATCTTGTGTACGTTCAAGGGGTGGAAAATGGCGTGTTGAAGCCCAAGTTGATGGAAATGGGTATGGTGAAAGGACAGCCTTTGTATGTGTTGTTCAAGGCGCCGTTTGGCGATCCAATTGCAGTGGATGTCAATGGGTATATCCTTTCTCTGCGCCTGGATGAGGCACGTCTGATCAATGTTGAAATTCCGGACCGACTTAATACGCAACGATAAGCTATGAAGATCGCTCTGATTGGAAACCCAAATACCGGCAAAAGTTCGGTCTTCAATATGCTTACCGGTTTAAGACAACAGGTGGGTAATTTTCCTGGAGTAACGGTAGATAAGAAGGTTGGAACGCTTGTACTGGAAGGGGTACAGCATACACTTATGGACCTGCCGGGCACCTACAGCATTTATCCGCGTTCAGAAGAGGAAAAAGTAGTTTTTGAGGTGCTTTCAGACCCTGAGCATGCTGATCATCCGGATTTGACACTTGTGGTGGTGGATCAGTCCAATCTTGAGCGTAATCTATTGCTTTTTACCCAATTGTATGACTTGGGGCTGCCTTTAGTGTTAGTTCTTAATATGTCAGATGTTGCTGCCAGAAAAGGGATTTCTATCAATCTTCAGCTTCTGAATTCGCATTTTCCGGATGTATTGATCGTTGAGACAAATGCCAAGATTGGGTTTGGAAAAGATCGTTTGTTTCAACTTATAACAGAAGGAAAGCCAACAGAAAGGACTCCTTTTGTTAAAGAAGAATTGTGCGCAATAGATGACCAGCAGTGTCAGGAGCAGGAGGTAGTAAAGAGGTTTGAAAAGATCAAATCAATACTAAAGAACATCGTTTCCTTTAAGGAACTTGATCAGTCCAAATTTAAGGTTTCTCCAATTGACAAGTTATTGATCCATCCTATAGCGGGATACCTGATCTTCGCTGTAATTCTCATGGTGGTTTTTCAGTTCATTTTTTATTTCGCCGCGTATCCGATGGATCTGATCGACGCTTCTTTTGCTGATTTCAGTTACTACTTACAAACCGTCCTTCCTGAAGGGGTGTTTACGGATTTGATTAGTCAGGGAATCGTGCCTGGTATTGGTGGCGTGGTAGTCTTTATTCCTCAGATAGCACTGCTTTTTTTCTTCATTACCATACTTGAAGAAACAGGATACCTTGCCAGGGTGGTATTTATTATGGACCGAATTGTGCGCCCCTTGGGCTTGAACGGAAAGAGTGTTGTTCCTTTGATGTCCAGTGTGGCCTGTGCCATCCCGGGAGTGATGTCCACGCGAACCATCCCTGACTGGAAAGAGCGATTGATCACCATTTTGATCGCACCATTGATAAGCTGCAGTGCTCGTATTCCTGTTTACATCTTACTCATTACCTTGGTAATTCCTAATACGATGGTTGGGGGTGTTTTCAATTTACAGGGGTTGGTATTATTCTCTCTGTATCTTCTAGGTCTGATTACAGCATTAGGCGTGGCATATCTCCTTAAACATGGTCTAAAATCTGCATCCAAAGGGTACCTTCTTCTTGAATTACCCGGATATAAATCACCCTCATGGAAGAATGTAGGAATCACCGTTTGGGAGAAAGTGAGGGTTTTTACGCTTGATGCAGGAAAGATCATTCTGGCCATTTCTGTACTCCTTTGGGTACTTGCATCCTACGGTCCAGGTGATCAGATGGAAAAGGCAGAGCAAAAGGTGCTGGATTCATATAATAAG
>CAIYQV010000168.1 GCA_903928365.1 uncultured Flavobacteriia bacterium | reverse complement strand
TGTACTACTTCCAATTGGCGTTTGAGAGAAAGACATATCTGCAATCAAACTGGTGCAGTTGTCCGACCAGGATAAAAGTGACGTATAGTCAGGAAGGGTAACTTCACATGAACCATCCAGGGTTAGACCTGTAGGAGTAGGGCAAATCACATTTGGTTTGATCGTGTCAATAAAAATGGCGTTGAACTGACATGTGGCAGGAGTGGATGGAATTCCGCCTGTTACAGTAATTGTTATAATTTGATCGTTAGAAACTGTTGTTCCTGCAACCGGAATCTGATTTAGAATTAAACTTCCTGCACTTACGCAATTATCTGTAGCTACTGCATCTCCACGGTAATCCAACAGGACTGATTCGCAGTTAGCATCTGCATACAGTGTGGTGTCGGATGGACAAACTACTTGAACCGGAATGGTGTCTACCGTTAAGGCATTGAGTGTACATTGAATGCTATTTCCGTTTACATCAGCGTATGTAAGTGTCACAACCGTTGTAACTCCCTGATCAGGAACAACAGTTCCTGCTAAAGGGCTTTGAGTTATAAGAACTGATGAGCAGTTATCTGTACCAGTTCCCAGTGATGCGTAGTCTCCAACTACTCCGTTACATAAATTGTCTACCTGAATAACGGTGTCTCCCGGACAGAACGTGATCTGAGGGTCCGTATCATCAATCGCAGTTAAGGTGAAATTACAACTATTTGAATTTCCAGCTTCATCTGTTGCTGTAATGGTGACGCTTGTGCTGGCTCCTGGAGCCAAAATCATGTCGGTGCCAGACAAAATACTTTGCACAACAACGATATTGATCGAATCAGTACAATTGTCAGAAAGGTCAACAAGATTTTTACCGTAATCATCAGCAATTGCCTGGCAAAGTGCATTGACAGGTTGGTTCACATTTAAAGGACATGTGATGGTTGGTGCCTGTGTATCGGTTCCTGTGATCGTAACGTTGTCAATTGCTGTAGGAAGTCCCGTAACGGTTGCGTCATTGTAGGTAAAACGAAAACCGATCAAGAATGAAGTAAAATCCAAGGCGGAAGGAAGACCTATTGAAACAGTGGACCAGGAGGCATTAATAGGCAGCGCTGAACCAATAGGAATCCAAATAGTCCCGCCATCTGTACTGTATACCAATTCGGAGTAATCTTCTACTGCAACACCTCCTGATTTATAGTCATAACTTAAATTGAGGGCGGAAGCACAACTGGCGTCGACAGGGGTATAAGCCAGTGAGAATTGAGATCCTGAAGGTGTATTCTGATACACATAACTTAACGTACATCCTGTGCCTGCTGTCCCATCGCTAATGTACAAGGCGCTGTCTCCGGCTGCTGAAGAGCCATTTCCGGCACAATTTCCCTGCTGCCATTTGTTGGGTGTTTCAATTCCCTGTATTTGCCAACTACTGTTGGCTCCTTCAAAAGTATTGCTGTAAATGGTTGTAACCTGTGCTCGAGCCACGAGAGTAGTGAGCGTAATAGCGGTTAAGACGATTTTTCGTAACATAGTTTCAAGTAGTTTTCACTAAAACAGCAACAAATATAAAGGAAACAACTAAATGTGGGCTATAGATCACTTTAAACCTTTTCAACATTCATAAAACGAGGTTATTGACAAAATGAAAAGGTCCTTTGGTAGCTAAAATCAACATCATGTGATTTGAAAACTTTTAAAAAAGCAAAAAATAGTACAGCGCCTTTTCTTGTAAATTCACCAAAAATTAGCTCATGAAAAAAATTGCCATTTTCTGTGGAGGATATTCTTCTGAATGGGAGATATCACTGAAGAGTGCGCAGACAATAGCCGAGAATTTCCCTTCAGGGCACGAAGTATTTAAGGTTATTGTTCAGAAAGATCTTTGGCAAGTGGAAGTAAATGGCAAGCGGGTTCCGTTCTCAATTGATACGATGGGTTACACTTTAAATGACTCGTTGGTAGTTCCTGATGCAGCCATCGTATATATTCACGGTGATCCAGGTGAGAATGGTAAATTACAGGCGCTTCTGGAAATGAAAGGGATCCCTTATTTGAATTCCGGGCCTTTAGCTTCGTCACTTTCTTTTGATAAATGGTATTGCAACCAGTTTCTAAAAGGTTTTGGAATCAAGGTGGCGGAATCTGTTCTGCTCACAAACTTCGAAGAATTAAATGCAGATGAACTTATAAAGAAGTTGGAGATTCCGATGTTTGTGAAGCCCGCGGATTCAGGTTCAAGTTTTGGGATATCAAAAGTGAAAACCCGCGAGGAATTGGTTCCCGCATTCGAAAAAGCGTTTGCAGAAGGGGGAACGGTAGTAGCAGAAGCTTTTCTGGATGGTACGGAGGTAACCTGCGGAGTTTACCGCGGTCGAGATGGAGTATATGCTTTGCCTTTGACAGAAATTGCTTCTGAAAATGAGTTTTTTGATTATGAGGCAAAATATCTGGGGAAATCAAGTGAGATTACACCTGCCCGAGTGAGTGATGAGATTAGGAAAGAAGTTCAGAAACAAGCGAAATACATTTATCAATTGTTGAATTTAAGATCAGTTGCTCGTATCGACTTTATGGTTGTGAATGGAGTGCCTTATGTCATCGAAGTGAATACGACGCCTGGATTTTCACCGGCCAGTATTGTTCCTCAGATGCTTGCTTGTGATGGGATTAGCATTTCTGATTTCTGGGCAGAAATATTGGAAGTAGAGTTATTGAACCGCTAAAACATTCAATAATGCTTCAATTTTAGCGACAGCATTACTATTGGATCCGCTGTAATTTGTCAAAATAATGGCGAAAGCAAGTTTCTTACCGCTTTTCTTTATGTACCCGGAGTAGGATTTTATTTTTGCCATGGTTCCGCTTTTGGCAACAACACGTCCTTCACCAGCCTGATCACGGCACAAATTGAAAAGAGTTCCTGATTTGCCCGCAACCGGAAGAGACGCCTCGAAAATGGCTTTGTATTTTGAAGCATTAGTCACTTTTAATAGTTCGCAAAAATGATAAGCACCAATACCGTTCGAGCGCGATAATCCTGAACCGTCTTTGAGGAATAATCCCTTCGTGCTAAAGTGATTCGCCCAGTATTTTTCTATTTCTTTTAGTCCTGATTCGGTACTTCCATTTCCATTTTTCTCATAACCAACAAGGCAAACCAATCCTTCTGCGAATAAATTGATGCTTCGCATGTTTGTCAGCCGAATAATGTCTGCTAATTTTTCCCCTCGATGGGTAAAGATCAATTCAAATCCAAGTTTGTATGCTGCTTCGGTAATAATGTTATTCCTACGTACTGATTGCGCCCCACTGCTCACTTGGATGCCATTTTTTTTAAGAGCATTAACCAATTCAACTGCAAGTTGATATTCAGGGTCAGGTAGGCTTCCTCGAACGATGTAATTACTGCGATTCAGGGGTAGGGAACCAGTGCCGAAACGGTCGAAAGAGAATGGTCCGCCGTAGATGTAGGAATTATCATCATTGACGTTTTCAGAGCGGATGTAATTATGAAATGTTAATTCAGGGACATCAGGGAAACAACTGTTTAATTTTGTGGGGGAGCCTGCAGTTGACCCTGTTTTAAATCCATATCGGATGCAATTATCGAAAACACAAATACCTGAAGGCCCAGCCCCGTAATAATTCCCCATGTCAACCCAGCTCCATCCATCAGGGATGCCAGCGTAGCCAAAGGCTGAGCCATCAGCAATGATCTGTCCTTCAATCGATTTTATACCTCTTTTTTTCAGCGAGTCAACCCATGACTGTAGAAAATCAGCTTCGTGTCCCGATTCATTGAAGAACCTGCTTCCGAGTGTGATATCACCTCCACCTCTGATCCATATATTACCCTTTAGGACACTGTCTTTAACATACCCTTCCTGATAGATTCTTGTTTTCGGTCGGTAATCCGGGCCAAGAATATCCAGTGCAGCAGCAGTGGAAAAAAGTTTAGCAGTTGAAGCAGGAGGTAACGATAAATAGGGTTGGTATTCTATTAAGCGGTTGCCTGTAGCTAGATCAGTTACAAGAATGGAAATTCCTGCCGATTGAAATTCAGGAGATTGAAGGAGATTGTTCTTGGCTTGGGTCAGCTCGTTCTGAGAGTAAACCCTGTTAAAAAGGATAGATTGTGCAATAAATAGAAGAAAAATCAATACCTTCATAGCCCTCTTTGTTCTCGTAAAGTTGAACAATTTCCTTTTGTAGGATTTGTGAACTGAAAGTAATTTTTCAACATAAAATTGGTGAGACAGGAGTCTGGTAAAATGAGCGAAAAGTTGCAAGGTGACCCCAAAGATAAAATTCGAGTATTGCGGATCATAAATAGATTCAATATAGGTGGACCTACTTATAATGCTGTTTTTTTGACTCGTTACCTTTCTGAAGACTTTGAAACACTCCTTGTGGGAGGAATGCCTGAGGAGGGAGAAGCCGATTCATTGCATATTTTGGAAGAGTACGGAATTGAACCACTTTTACTTAAAGAAATGAAAAGGGAGCCTCGTTTTTCGCATGATCGGGCTGCTTACATGAGGTTAAAGGCGATCATCCGAGAATTCAAACCGGATATTGTACATACACATGCGTCCAAAGCCGGAGCATTAGGCCGTAAAGCGGCTCTTAGTATGAAAGTGCCCGTAGTAGTGCATACCTTTCACGGGCATGTTTTTCATTCTTATTTCGGTAAGTTAAAAACCTTCGTGTTCAAGACTATTGAGCGGAGATTAGCGAGAAGATCATCTGGTATCATTGCAATATCCAATACACAGAAAAAAGAACTCGCTGACGAACATCAGATTTGTCCATCGGAAAAAATCGAAGTAATCCCATTAGGGTTTGATTTGAAACGATTTCAGAATTCTAAAGAGCTTTTCCGTGAAAAAACCAGACAGATTTATTCCCTGAAGGAGGATGAGGTAGCAGTAGCTATTATTGGCAGACTAGTGCCAGTGAAGAATCATCGCATGTTTCTTGAGGTGATTCGCATTTTGTCTTCTGAGATGAAGAATAAAGTTTCTTTTTTTATTGTCGGAGATGGCACAGAAAAGGTATTACTGGAGCAGGAGATTTCTGAAATGAACCTTCCACAAAATCTGAAAATTGTAATGACATCATGGATCAAAGACATTGCTGCCTTTAATGCAGGAATGGATGTGATTTGCCTCACTTCCAATAACGAAGGGACACCTGTTAGTCTCATCGAAGCGCAAGCAGCAGGGATTCCTGTTATTTCAACCGATGTCGGAGGGGTACGAGACATTGTTCAGGATGAGGACACAGGTTATGTAGTTCCACAAAACGAACCGATACTATTTGCCGAAAAATTGCGTTCTTTGATCGAAGACAAAAATAAACGGGAAAAAATGTCACAAAACGGATGGAGTTTCGTAGAAGACAAATTCCATTATACAAGATTGGTGAGAGATATGGAGAATTATTACAAGAAACTACTAATTAAAGCTTGATGAGAACCTTCATTTATCTTGTCTTGCTTATGTTTTCTTTGGAGACTTTCACCTCTTGTGGAATAAACAACAATATGTTGTTCAAGACTCCTGTAGATTCGGATTTTTCTTTGGACACCTTGTTGAATGTTCCAGAAGAGAAGAGCGTAATTGTTCCAAACGATGAACTCGATTTTAAACTTGTTACCAACAATGGTGATGGGCTTTTGCAGGCGTTTACATCAATTTCTGGCGCGTCTGCTTCTGGATTGGTAAATGCAAACTTCTCGTATCGCGTGAAAGATAATGGTTATGTATTATTGCCTCTTCTTGGGGAGGTTAAAGTGCAAGATCTTTCAATTGAACAATGCGAAGATTCGCTTCGTTTTTGGTACGGAAAGCATTTTAGAGATCCTTTTGTGCAATTGCGTGTTACTACCAGACGCGTAGTCTTTTTTTCTGGTTCAGGATCCGATTTAAAGGCTATTCCATTAATGGGCAGAGATACTCGACTTATGGAGGTTTTGGCATCTGTGGGTGGTATACCGGATAGAGGTAAAGCGAGTCGGATTAAATTGCTTCGAAAGTATGGTAACGAATGGAAGGTTTTCATGATCGATCTATCTACGGTTGAAAATTTGAAATTTGTGGATATCATTGTTCGAGAGAATGATTATATCTACGTTGAACCAAGGCCATATATTCTTAGGGAGATATTGAAAGAGTCTGCTCCGGTTACCGGACTGTTTACAATTTTATCTTCTACTATTTTACTTATTACTGTTTTAGCAGGGAAATAAATTTTGAAAAAGAGCATAATTGTTAATAAGGACTACGATCCGTTTATTCTCCAAACCATTATTAAAAGGAACTGGTGGTGGCCAATTTTGTTGGTAATTCTTTTCTTTTGTCTGGCCTACACGGTATTGCGATATGTTAAGCCAACCTACGAATCATCTTTGATCTTACAATTAGAATTTAAGGATCAGGGGAAGGAGCTTTTTAATATTGAAAACATAAATAAAAGACAAAATAATTTGTCTTCACATGTGGAACTCATGCGTTCTCAATATCTGTTCGAGAAAGCAATTAGCAAATTGAATTATCATGTTAGCGTGATCTCCGAGGGAAGGTTTTTATCTGAGGAACGATATAATGCGAGCAGTTTTTATATTCTGCCCTTTCATCTAAATGATTCAAGCTTGGTTTCGGTACCTATTTCGATTCAATTTGATGGTAAAATGATTGAACTAAGCTATTCTAAAAATGGAAAAATTCAAACACTAAAAGGTAAACTTAATTCACATTTCCGAAATGGAGATTTTGATGTTGTTCTCAAGACAAATGATGTCAACGAATTCAAAAAGGATGCAGATAAGAATAAGTTGAGTTTTGTGTTTAATAGTGTTAGCTCATTTGCTGCAAAACACATTGGAAGTTTGATAGTAGCTCCCTTAGATCCTGCTGCAAATACCATTCAAGTTAATGTAAAAGGAGAAAATCCGCAGCTTTGTCACGATCTCGCATTGTCTGTTGCAACAGCTTTTATGGAAAACTATGATGATGTTCAGCGGCAGAGTTCTCAGAATATAATTGAATTCATAAATCAACAAGTTGACTCTCTGGGAATTGTACTCAAAAACTCCAAAGATAGTTTGCGTTTTTATCAAGTGAAGGCTAATATATCTGATATTTATAATGCAGAGCTTTCTATAAATGATAATTTGTATAAGCTTCGGGAAGAGAAATTTTTGTTAGATGAAGAAATTCGATCAATTGAAAATATTAGACAAAGATTAAAGGAAGAACCAGGTAGACTTGAAGTCTATAGGATGATACCTGAAGTCATTGGTAAGAGTTATGAGATGATTCTTTCACCTCAACTTACAACATTATACGAACTTCTCGAAAAAAAAGAAGAACTGTTGTACAGAATTACGGAAGAAAATCCAGAGGTTCGCTCTTTGAATAAAAAAATAGCACTAAAACAAGTTGCAGTAAATAAGGTTAGCTCTTCAGTAATGGAGAAATTACTGTATAAGGTGAAGATTCTAAATAACAAAATTGGAGAATTAGAGAGTGAGTTAATAGCCCTACCCGTTAAAAGAATCGAATATGGTCGATTAAAGAGCGTTAAAGATTTAAATGAAAATGTTTATAAGCAATTATCCGAGAAAAAAGTAATGTACTTGCTTTCTGATGCTGGGTATTCTTCAAGTAATAAAATTCTTTCAAGGCCAAATGTAGCAAGTTCACCAATCTCTCCGAACACAAAACTTATTTATGGGTCATTCATATTGTTTGGGGTTATTTTAGGTCTTGGTATGATGTTATTCAAATATCTTTCTTTTAATGAGATCAATATGCTGGAAGACCTAAAAGGCATTTTACCTGAAAAAGCAACCATACTTGGCGGTGTCCCCTTATCCAAGGCATCCATGAAGTTCTCCCAAATCGTTGTTCATGACTCTCCTAAATCAGTTATGGCGGAATCGATGAGGAAGATACGGACAAACATGAGCTATGTGAATCCGAATTATAAGACAATCGCTATTTCGTCTTCTATATCCGGAGAGGGAAAAACATTTGTGGCTCTTAACCTGGCGGGTATTATCGCGATGTCTGGTAAGCGAACAATTCTTCTTGATCTCGATTTGAGAAAACCAAAAGTTCACTTGGGCTTTAATGTGGACAATAATTTTGGAATGAGTGGTTTGATTACAGATCAAAATACGCTGGAACAATGTATTCTGAATTCGAATCTGGAAAATTTGGATTTTATTACAGCCGGACCGGTTCCGCCAAACCCTTCTGAATTGCTTTTAAGTAAAAGGTATCAAGAGATAATTGAGCAATTAAAGTCAATGTATGACGTGATCATCATCGACAACCCACCAATTGGTCTGGTATCTGATGGGGTGAAAAACTTAACGGAGGCTGATATTCCAATCTATGTATTTAAGTCACATTTCTCCAAGCGTAATTTCGCGCTTCGCGTTAAGGAACTTTTTGATATGCAGCAGATTGATAAATTGAATGTTATTTTGAATGGTGTCGAAGGTTCGCGTAATTCCGGTTATGGCTATGGTTATGGCTACGGCTACGGGTATGGTTATGGTTACGGTTATGGTTACTATGAATCAGAAGAACTTTCCAAGCCAAAGCAATGGTTTTTGGAATTAAGAGATAAGATTTTTGGAATTTTCAGAAGATGAAAATAAATACATTTGACATTGAAGGACCGTTGTTGATACATCCTCGTTTATTTGAAGATACGAGAGGGTATTTTCTAGAGTCATATAATGAGTCCAAATACAAAGAGGTTATCGGAGATGTACATTTCGTTCAAGATAATATTTCTAATTCATTGAAAAACGTTGTTCGTGGATTACATTACCAGGCTCCTCCTTTTGCTCAAGGAAAACTGGTTTCTGTAGTTCAAGGACGTGTGCTGGATGTAATTGTTGATATACGCAGAAATTCAGATACTTACGGTCATCATTTAACTGTTGAACTTACAGATGAAGACCATGCACAGTTTTGGATTCCTCCCGGATTTGCTCATGGATTTACTGCACTTGAGGAAAATACCGTATTTTCGTACAAATGTACAGCGCCATATGACCCTTCATCTGAAGGAACATTGCGCTGGAACGATCCCGACCTCGCTATAAACTGGAACACGGCTTTTCCCATTGTGTCCGAAAAAGACCAATTGGGTGAATTGTTTAAAAACTTTGTCAGTCCATTTGAATAAATGACGCCAGAACAAATAGAGGTAGTAGCTTTTGCATTAGGAGGAGTTTTTCTTTCAATGGTATGCAATCAGTTGCTACTCAAATTTTCTGAATCACTTGGAATTCGTAATAAGAACGATGTGGTTGTTCGTTGGAGTAACCAGTCTAAGCCATCCCTCGGTGGCGTTTCCTTTTTCGTGGTGTTCATTTTTTCTACGTTTGGCTACTTGATGATGAGTGACGACAGCAACATCTTTCACAATGCTCGCTATGGGTATGAGTTTGCTGGTCTGTTCATTGCCGGTAGCTTGGCATTTTTAATGGGATTGGCAGATGATGCGTACAACACCCGTCCCTTTGCGAAATTATTTGTTCAAATTGCTTGTGGAGTAATTCTTTTATTAACCGGCACTTTGATCCATGTTACTCACAATGATTATATCGATGCATTTTTAACGGTGCTTTGGGTGGTAGTTGTAATGAATTCACTAAATATGCTGGACAATATGGATGGCATCACCGGTACAACGGTAGTTTTCATTCTGCTTTCCTGTTTATTTTCTCATTGGTTTTTTAATGGTTTTAACTCGGATATCTGGAGTTTATCCTTGCTGGCAGTATTAGGTGCTCTTTTGGGATTTCTAAGGTATAATATTCATCCGTCTCGCTTGTTTATGGGGGATGCCGGTAGCCAGTTCATCGGACTTTTTGTGGCTTTTTTCGGAATCAAATTCCTTTTAAATGTGAGCGGTGAAAATTATGCTCCTTCCTGGATAGGCGTGGTAATTACCCTAACGGCATTTACGGGAGCTGCTGCTGATACACTAACGGTAGTCATCAACCGATTGAAAAAAGGTAAATCCCCTATGGTTGGAGGAAAAGACCATACGACTCATCACCTTGCGTATTCTGGCAAGACGGATAGACAAGTTTGGATGATCTTTTTCGTGATAGGATTAATTTCTACGTTACTTTGTTGCCTGATGTTGCAACTGGACATGAATCATCACTCTTCCCTGGTTGCGCTTCTGGGGCTGTATTTTTTTATAGTATTTTTCTTCCTTTACAGGTATACGATTCGATACAAGGAGCCTCAGAAGGAACATAAGAAATGATTCCCATGGTCTTACGTGTTGTTCGATTTTCAGTATTCATGATACTGTTCTTTTCATGCACTCCTGCTCCTGAGAAAAAAGAATCTTCGGAGGAAACGGAAATTCCTAATCCACAGCAAGGATATGTCATACCGGAACTTCCTGACTCGATGTTCTTTTGCGGTAAGGTAATTCATTTGATAGACGAAGATATTCATGAGAAATTGGATCGTGAATTATTGGTCAATACCTTTTTTCAAAGTGCAACTGTGCAGACTATCAAACGATCCAATCGCTATTTTCCAATCATTGAACCAATACTGAAGAAACATGGTATTCCGGACGATTTCAAATACCTTGCGGTGATCGAAAGCAACCTATTGCAAGCGGTGAGTCCTGCAGGTGCACAAGGATTCTGGCAATTTATGCCAACAACAGCTAAAGAATACGGGTTGCTTATTTCAAATGAAGTAGACGAGCGACTCAACATTGAAAAAAGTACGGAAGCTGCTTGTGCCTATTTGAAATTGGCGCACGGCGAACTAGGTTCCTGGGATTTGGCTGCGGCTTCATACAACCGCGGTATCGGTGGCGTTCGACAGGATATGAAATGGCAAGGGACCGATAATTATTTCGATACCCACATGAATGCCGAAACAGGTCGCTATGTGTACCGAATTCTGGCGGTGAAACTGATCTTCGAAGATCCGGAGTATTATGGCTACACGATCAAAAAAGAGGAATTGTACGAACCTTTCCAAACGAGAAGTGTTGAGGTAAAGAGTTCGATCGGGAATCTGGCGGAATGGTCATTGGCGAAAGGAATCAATTACAAGATCCTGGTAAAACTGAATCCGTGGTTATTGACTAATAAGCTTACGTTGAAAGGAAATACTTTTCATTTGCAACTTCCTCATGCTTCGATGAATTTAAAACCTTATCAGGAATACCTTAATTGAAAGACAAAGGAGTCATAGCGGTATATGGTGCGAAAGAGCACAACCTCAAAAACGTGGATCTCATTATTCCGCGAAATCAATTAGTGGTATTTACCGGATTGAGCGGTAGTGGGAAATCTTCGTTGGCTTTTGATACGATCTATGCGGAAGGACAACGTCGCTATATTGAAACATTTTCAGCGTATGCACGTCAGTTCCTGGGTGGACTCGAGCGTCCGGATGTGGATAAGATCGAAGGATTGAGTCCGGTGATCGCGATTGAACAAAAAACGGTTTCGCGTTCGCCAAGGTCTACGGTAGGAACGGTGACTGAAGTGTACGATTTTCTTCGTCTGTTGTATGCGCGTGTAGCTACGGCTATTTCCTACAATACAGGAGAAGAAATGGTTAAGTATTCCGATGAGCAAATTGTCGACCTGATCATTCGCGATTTTCTGAATAAAAAGGTGATCATTCTCGCACCGCGCATCAAAGGGAGGAAAGGGCATTACCGCGAGCTCTTCGAACAAATCCAGAAGATGGGGTACACTAAGGTGCGCGTCAATGGGGAGGTGAAGGATATTGAAAAGGGCATGAAGCTCGACCGCTACAAGGTGCATGATATTGACATTGTGATCGATCGGTTGCAGGTAAGTGAACAGGACAGAAAACGCATTTATGATTCTGTTCTAATTGCTATGAAGCACGGCGGAAAGGAAATGATGGTGATGGATTTTGAAACAGGATCCGTACGTCATTTTAGTCGTTCACTGATGTGTCCATCGACTGGGATAGCTTATCCGGAGCCGGAACCCAGTCTTTTTTCATTCAACTCGCCCTATGGTGCCTGCCCGAATTGCAGTGGATTGGGGGAAGTGACAGAGGCCGATATCGACAAGATCATTCCCGATTTCAAATTGTCCATTAAGAAAGGGGGACTGGCGCCGCTTGGTGAATACAAACGGACCTGGATCTTCGACAAAATGGATTCCTATCTGGGACAAGAAGGTTATTCGCTTTCCACACCACTGGAAGAGATATCGGAATCCGTGTTGAATGTATTGCTTTACGGGAATGAGGATGTGGAGCGCTCTAAAAAGGACAGCTCTGTCATTTTTGAAGGAATTATCAACTTTGTCTCACGGCACTCAGAAGAAAGTACGGCAGCCATTCAGCGATGGGCGCAAAGTTTTATGAATAAAAAAACGTGTCCTGTTTGCGAAGGAACGCGCCTTAAAAAAGAAGCACATTTTTTCACGATCGGAGGCTTGCACATTGGCGATCTTGCAGCAATGGATCTTTCGCAGTTGCAACGATGGTTTGATGAGGTGGAAACGCGCCTTGACAAGGATAAACAGATCATCGCGACAGAAATTCTGAAGGAGATCCGTTCCCGACTTGGATTTATCCTGGAGGTCGGACTCGATTACCTGACCTTGCACCGTTCAGCGCGTACCTTGTCCGGCGGTGAGGCACAGCGCATTCGTCTGGCAACACAGATCGGCACCGAATTGATGAATGTACTTTATGTGCTTGATGAACCGTCCATTGGCTTGCATCAGCGTGACAATACCCGTTTGATCAAGTCACTGCAGCGCTTGCGTGATACCGGAAACTCGGTGATCGTGGTAGAGCACGACAAAGAAATGATCGAAGCGGCAGATTTTGTCGTGGATATCGGTCCGGGAGCAGGCGTGCATGGCGGAGAGATCGTGAATGCAGGTAAACTGGATTCGTTTAAACCGGACAGTTCGTTTACAACCGGTTATCTTTCCAGAAAACTGGAAATTCCGGTCCCAAAGGAACGCCGTAAAGGAAATGGAACGTATTTGCGTCTATTGGGCGCGACAGGTCACAACCTGAAAGAAGTGGATCTGGAGATTCCGTTGGGTACCTTTTGTTGCATTACGGGCGTTTCCGGGAGTGGAAAATCGTCGCTGATCAACCAGACCTTGTACCCGATCTTGTTGCGTCATATTTACAACGGGGTGAAAAATCCGCTTCCTTACAAGGAAATACAAGGGTTGGAACACCTCGATAAAGTGATTGAGATCGATCAGAGTCCAATCGGAAGAACGCCGCGTTCCAATCCGGTCACGTATACGAAAGTCTTTGATGAGATCCGGGCGCTGTATGCATCCGTTCCGGAAGCGCAGATCCGCGGGTATAAGGCGGGACGTTTTTCCTTCAATGTGGCGGGTGGTCGCTGTGAGACCTGCAGTGGTGGCGGTTTGAAAGTGGTGGAAATGAATTTTCTTCCGGATGTATACGTGGAATGCGAAACATGCAACGGAAAACGCTATAACCGCGAAACACTGGAAGTGCGCTACCGAGGAAAATCTATTTCGGATGTACTCGACATGACCATTGAAGATGCGACCATTTTCTTCGAAGCGCATCCGAAAATCTACCGACCGTTAGCAACCTTGAAATCAGTGGGCTTGGGTTACATCAAACTGGGGCAACCTTCCACGACCTTATCCGGAGGAGAAGCGCAGCGTATCAAATTGTCTTCGGAGTTAGCC
>CAIYQV010000167.1 GCA_903928365.1 uncultured Flavobacteriia bacterium | reverse complement strand
TTTTTGGTATTTGTGTGTTTTTGGGACTGAATGTATTTGCTCAAAGCACGGACAATCAAGTGACACTTTTCGGTCAATGTATGATCGCGATTGATTCTCAGGACGAGATGAAGTCACTTGAGTTACTCATGCGTGAGAATCCGCATTTAAAGATCGTCCGATTGGACCATCCAACCCAACGTGCGTTTATTCTGACGAAGGGAATAGATCAACTCAACGAACAAGAATTTAAGTCTTGGTTCGGCGAATATGCAGAAAAGGTTTGGTGCGTACAGATAGGTCGCCATGGAGTTGATGCCATAAAACCTTATCCTTTTGAAGGGTGTGGTCAAAAACCATGAAGCAGCTCAGTTTTATACTGATACTTTTCTTTTCCTTTCAATCACTTGCACAGCCGAATGATTGTGCGGATGCTGTACCTGGTTGTACAACACCTTCATTCACCATAGAACCAAATAACCCATCAACGAACATTGTTGACTTTACATCAGGTTCTATTTCCAATCCCAGCCTCAATCCCAATGCGGTTCCGGGGAATTCCGGATGTCTGCTGAGTGGTGAAACGAGTTCTACATTCATTACGATTTCTATTGTTACCACTGGAACCTTAGAGTGGTCGATCATAGGGCCTAGTGGAGGATGTTTCGACTGGATCATGTGGCCGTATCAGAATTCAACAGTAACATGCAACGGAATTACAGGCAATACATTGCCACCAGTAGCATGCAACTGGAATGGCATGTGCAATGGTAATACTGGAATGGCTCCTGCAGGTCAGTTGCCAACAGGCGGCGATCAATCAAGTTATGAGGCTCCTTTGAATGTAACGGCTGGTCAGCAATACTTGCTGTGTCTTTCTAATTACAGTGGTACGAGTCAGAATGTAAATTTGAACTTTTTCGGATCAGCGAATGTCGCTTGTGGTGTTTCAGCCCCCGATCAAACGATTTGTGCTGGGGGATCAGCACTCGTAACCATTGCCACACCTGGGGTTAGCGCGCCTCAATTCAACTGGCTTGTAACGGATGGTGTTGCCAATACTACAGGCGGAACCAATGTTTCTGTTACACCGACGATCACGACAACCTACGAGGTAGAAGTGTATCAACCAGCCACTGCTACGTCATCAGAATTCAGAGACACGGCCGTCTTCACGATCTATGTGCAAACTCCACCTACACCAAATGCAGGAGTGGATGATACGGTTTGTCTTGGTCAGCCAATTCAGCTTATAGGTTCGGCGCCTGCTACAGGAAATACCTTAATATGGAGTTCATTGGCGGCAGGAATTACACCAGTGCCAACGGTAACATTTGCTCCGGGTAACAGCTCACAGAGTCCAACAGTTACGGTTAATCAACCTGGATTATATAGGTTTATCCTGACAGAAAACAATGCTATTTGCGGTCTTGTAAGGGATACCGTTGCCATTTTGGTGTCTTCCGTAAGTCAGACTTTAGCCGCGACATCACCTTCTTGTTTTGGCGCATCGGATGGATCGATAACAGCATCCAGTCCTACAGCAATAGAATTTAGCTCTGATAATGGAGCAACATGGCAAACCTCCAATATATTCACTGGGTTATCTGCCGGCACTTACACTGTTTGTTCACGAAACTCAGATGGATGCGTGAAATGCGACCCTGTTACGGTTGTTAACCCTCCAAACGTTACCATTACAGTGAGTAACGACACAACCATTTGTCAAAATGGGTCCGCAGTATTAACGGCCAGTGCTACAGGTGGCAATGTCATTACTTATCATTGGGATAACACAACTGCTACCAACGGGACGCAAACTGTTCAACCAACGATCAATTCGGTCTATCAGGTATTTGCAACGAATCAAAACGGTTGTAATTCCGCTACAGAGCAAATAGCCGTCACCCTCCTTAGCCCGATTAGTGGTACTATTTCGCCAGACACGTATGTTTGTCCAGGATACAGTACGACATTGACTGCTACAGCTAATGGAGGAAAGGGAGTTCCTTACTCCTTTGAATGGAGTAATGGTGAGACAGGATTGG
>CAIYQV010000166.1 GCA_903928365.1 uncultured Flavobacteriia bacterium | reverse complement strand
TTTATGACAGCCCAGTAAAAGAAGATATTTCCGGTAAATACAACCTATTCCTAAAAGATAAAAAATACCCGCTTGAACTCAACCGACAGAACGATTCCTGGAGTGCGAAAGTAACCTCCTATAAAAGTCCACGAGCAAATGGTGGATCCGGATCAGACACGCTCGTGATAAAAGCAAATGTGACTTTAAATGGAAATGACGTCACTTTGCAGTTTAACCTGGATGATAACAATTTGTAAGGAAGTGTGAATCTACACGCCAAGGCAAACGCTAAAATGGGAATCCTTGAAGGGGACGGCATGCTCCCTGATGGTTCGTGGATTCAATGGTCTGCGATCCGAAATCAAAAAGGGGAAAATGAGTCTAAAACAACCAACAAACCTATTTCGGACACCCTTTCGAAACAGCTGATCTGGCAGCCAAACATGTCCTATGGCTTCGATTCCATCCCTGTCAAAACAGCTGTTCTTTTCAAAAACGTAACCGTATGGACGAATGAAAAGGAAGGCATCCTCTCTGGTGCAAATGTGCTGGTGGAGCAGGGAAAGATCACTCATGTAGGTGTTTCTCTTCCGAAAAACATAGAGGGTGTTAAGGTCATTGATGCCAAAGGAATGCATTTGACCAGCGGCATCATTGATGAACATTCGCACATTGCCATCTCCAAAGGAGTGAACGAAGGAGGACAGGCTATATCTGCCGAAGTCAGCATACAGGATGTTGTAAACCCGGATGACATCAATATCTATCGTCAACTTTCCGGAGGTGTAACGGCTGCTCAATTGCTACATGGTTCTGCAAATCCTATCGGCGGACAATCAGCCCTGATCAAACTTAAGTGGGGAACAAATCCCGAAGAAATGTTGATCGACAATGCACCCAAATTTATTAAATGCGCTCTCGGTGAAAATGTAAAGCAATCCAACTGGGGTGATTACAACACGGATCGTTTTCCTCAGACGCGCATGGGAGTTGAACAAGTATTTTACGATGGATTTGCACGCGCCCGCGCTTATCAGAAAATGTGGGATGAATACCACAAGCACAAGGGTGGAAAACACCACAAGATCGCACCCCGCAAAGATTTGGAACTGGAAGTCTTGAATGAGATCCTGCGCTCAGAGCGTTTTATCACCTGTCACTCCTATGTGCAATCCGAGATCAATATGCTCATGCACGTGGCAGATTCCATGAAATTCAAGATCAATACTTTCACGCATATTCTGGAAGGCTACAAGGTAGCAGATAAGATGTTGAAACATGGCGTTGGAGCTTCGACTTTCTCAGATTGGTGGGCCTATAAATACGAGGTAAACGATGCGATACCCTACAACGCGGCGTTGATGAATAAAATGGGATTAACCGTTGCTATCAATTCGGATGACGCTGAGATGGGGAGACGTTTGAATCAGGAAGCAGCCAAAGGAATAAAATACGGAGGAATGAACGAAGAAGATGCATGGAAAATGGTCACGTTGAATCCTGCCAAATTACTCCATCTAGACGACCGAATGGGATCAATTAAGGTTGGTAAAGATGCGGACCTGGTATTATGGACAGATCATCCGCTATCCATACAGGCGCAAACACGAATGACAATGATCGATGGCACCATCTATTTTGACAGAGAACGTGACGCTGAGATGGAATGGAAGAACCAGCAGGAAAAAGCACGCATTCTTTCCAAAATGCTCGAATCAAACTCCAAAGGAGAGTCTACCCAAACATTCCAGAAATCCAAAAACAAGCACTTTCATTGTGATACGCTTGGTGAAGAAGGTACCACCGAAGAAAACACTCATTGATCATGAAAAAACAACTTTTATTGATTCTTAATTTGATCCTTCTGTATGGAGGTCACTGTTTCGGACAACAACGAATTTTGCTACTTAACGGCTATTTGCATACCGGAACAGAAAAAACGTTTGAAACAGCTGCCGTCGGAATGGAAAATGGCAAGATCACAGTAGTCAGAAATGCATTGGCTTTTTCCTACAGTAAAGAAGACTGGGACACGATCATTGACCTGAAAGGTCAGCATATTTATCCCGGTTTTGTCGCGGCCAATTCCACGCTCGGACTCACAGAGATCGATGCCATTAGAGCAACACGCGATTTTGATGAAGTGGGAGAATACAATCCACACATTCGATCTCAGATCGCCTACAATGCTGAATCTAAAGTCATTGCTACTGTTCGTTCTAATGGTGTACTCATGGCTCAGGCAACTCCGCGTGGAGGTCAGATTTCAGGGAGTTCTTCTATCATGGCTACCTCTGGATGGAACTGGGAAGATGCGACAATCCTTACGGATGACGGAATCCATGTAAACTGGCCAACTGCTATTCAACACAGCTGGGAGGCAGATGGGTCCCCACGAAAGAAAAATGAAG
>CAIYQV010000165.1 GCA_903928365.1 uncultured Flavobacteriia bacterium | reverse complement strand
CTACGAAAACAGGAACTGGTTGGAATGCAATTGCTACAGATAATTGTACGGTGAGCACTGTCCTTGCAACACTTTCAGGAGCAACGACAGCAGCTGGTTTAACAACCCTTGCAAACGTCGATTTCAACCTTGGTACAACAACTGTACTTTGGACCGTTACGGACGGAACAGGAAACACTTCAACATGTACTTTTGATGTGGTAGTGAATGACAACATTCTTCCATCTATCTCTTCATGCGGTGCAGCAGGTAATCAATCTGTAAATGTAGACGCTGGTCAATGTAACTATACGAAAACAGGAACTGGTTGGAATGCAATTGCTACTGACAATTGTACTGTGAGTACTGTCCTTGCAACACTTTCTGGAGCAACAACAGCATCTGGTTTAACAACCCTTGCAAACGTTGATTTCAACCTTGGTACAACAACTGTACTTTGGACGGTTACGGACGGAACAGGAAATACTTCAACATGTAGTTTTGATGTGGTGGTGAATGACAATCAATCGCCAACATTTAGTGCATGTGGTCTTGGTGGAAACCAAACAGCCACAACAGATGTATCAGAATGTACTTACCAGCATCAGGATGATCTTTGGAATGCACAGGCAAGCGATTTGTGCTCGTCTACAAGTCTAGCATACGCCCTTACTGGTGCGACTTCAGGAGTGGGAACAACCTTGAATGGACAGGTATTCAATCAGGGAACAACAACAATTACCTGGACAGCCACCGACGCTTCAGGAAATACAACAACCTGCTCCTTCGATGTAACTGTTGAAGATGTCGAAACACCTCGATTCATCACCTGTGGAAGCGGAAGTACCATAACTGTCCCTTCTACAAATGGGTTGTGCACGTTTACACAAACCTCCTCCATTTGGAACGCGAATGCCAATGACAATTGTGGTTCAACTGCATTGCACTATGATTTAAGTGGAGCAACATCAGGCACGGGAACATCACTTGCCGGACAAACCTTCAATCACGGAACAACTACCGTCACTTGGACGGCAACCGATGATTCCGGAAATACGATTACTTGTTCATTCGATGTCAACGTAACGGATGTTCAGGTGCCGATCATTTCATCTTGCGGTGGTAATACAGGTTATGTAGTAGAAACCTCGTTGGGATCATGCGACTATGTTCAGGAAACCAATGCATGGGATGCCGTGGCGACAGATAATTGCGGAAATGTAAGTATTAGTTACCAGTTGAGTGGGGCTACTCAAGGAAATGGAACAACCCTATCGGGAGTAGACTTTCATCTGGGCACCACGACTGTTTTGTGGACGGTTTCAGACGACAATGGCAACACTTCAACATGTTCCTTCACCGTTCTTGTAAACGATATACAAGTTCCTGTGATTAGCAATTGTTTATCAGGAGAAAGCCTGCAAATGTCAACGGACAATGGATCATGTAGCTTTACTCAACCTGATACAAGCCTTGACCCAACAGTCACAGATAACTGTACCATATCATTGGGCACATGTACGCTGAGCGGAGCAACAATCGGATCCTTTTCTTCCCTTTCAGGAGTCAGTTTCAATACTGGAACCACGAATGTGAACTGGATCTTTACGGATCAAAGCCAAAACAGTGTTAGTTGCAGTTACTCCATTACGGTTAGTGATGACGAAGCACCTGTATTAGCAGGATGTCCAGAAGACATCTACCTCAATACCGCAACTGGGCTTTGTGGCAGAAACATTTCTTGGACAGCGCCTGATGTTAGCGATAATTGCCAGGCAACGATTGTGTCGAACATTCAATCGGGCGCATTCTTTGCGACAGGAACTACCGTGGTCACGTATACCGCAACTGACACGTACGGAAATCAATCTACCTGTTCGTTTATGGTAACTGTTTCCGATCAGGAAGCACCATCCATTACCTGCAACGGAGATGTTTCCAGTTGTGATCCTCATATTAATTATTCAATCCCAGTAGCAAGTGACAATTGCGGAGTTTCAACCATCGTACTTAAAAATGGATTACCGAGTGGAAGTATCTTCCCTGTAGGCACGACCATCGTCACCTTTGAAGCGACTGACATCAATGGAAACAAGTCCCAATGTTCCTTCAACGTGGTGATCCATCCAACACCGGCAGCCTACATTGCGGCAACAGATATTTCCTGTCACGGCCATAATAATGGTAGCGCGGACCTTACCGTTGTCAATGGAAGCTCACCCTACACCTACACTTGGAGCAATGGGCAAAGTTCTGAAGATCTTACCAATCTTGCAGCAGGATCTTATTCCGTAAGCATCGTGGATCAGTTCGGATGTGCTACTTCCGCTCAAGTCACGGTGCAAGAACCTGTAGCGATCACCATGTATGCTGATGTGCAGAATGTGCTTTGCCACGAAGGCATATCCGGTACAATTGATTTATCAGTATCCGGTGGTGATGGAAATTACACTTACATCTGGAGTGACGGACAACAAACACAAGATGCCGATTCACTTTCCGCAGGCAACTACATGGTAATTGTCACGGATGGAAAAGGGTGTGCCGCCTCCTTAACAACGGCCGTTTATCAACCAGACACCCTACTGATGCAATTAACTGCTTTCCCGGCAACTTGCGCAGCTGCAAACGGGAGCATCCAAGGAAGTGCTAGTGGGGGAACACCTCCGTACTCCTATAGTTGGTCGAACGGACAGACGGGCGCTACTCTAACCAACGCATCCGCAGGAAGTTATACGCTTACAGTATTGGATGCAAACGGTTGTATGGTGCACCTACGCAAAACGATCACCTCGGTTTCAGACATGCAGGTTTCGGCAATCGTACAGGACGTATCCTGTTTCGGGGAAGCGAACGCAACAGCACGACTCATTCCGGAAAATGCACAGCCACCTTATGAGATCAGTTGGTCAAATGGTGATAACGGAATCTCAGCAGACTCCTTGAGTGCAGGAAACTATACCGCCATGTTCACCGATGCCAACGGATGCAATGACACCTTGGTGCTAACAGTGACTCAACCTGATTCACTTAGCGCGCAATGGACCCTATCGCAAACAATTGGTGGATACAATGTTTCTGAATTCGGAGCATGTGACGGCTGGATAGAGGTCATGCCAACTGGTGGAACTGCTGAATACAGTTACTTATGGAGTAATGGTGCTTCAGAGAATTACGTTCAGAACCTTTGCGCGGGCACCTATGCCATCATCATCACAGATGCCAATGGTTGCAGCATCAGCAGAAGCATTGAGATCAGTGAACCACTGGAACTGGAGATGCCGAATGGATTCTCTCCAAATGACGATGGCGACAATGACTTCTTCGTTGTGCACGGACTGGATGCCTATCCGGACAATGAACTGATTATTTTCAACCGATGGGGTAACATCGTGTTCCAGACAGACCATTACCAAAATGACTGGCATGGAGAAAACAGTCAGTCGGAACCGCTACCTGATGCGACCTATTTCGTGATCCTGACGGTAACGATTCCTGGTGATGGAACCACAACGCTCACTGGTTACGTGGACCTGCGCAGAAATTGACAAACAACTTAAAAACGAACAAATATGAAACGATTCGCATATCAATTGGCCCTATCCCTGCTCTTCGGAGCAGGGGTACATGCCCAACAAGATCCTTTGGTCAGTCAGTACATGTTCAACGGACTTTACCTTAATCCCGCTTATGCCGGTTCGCACGACTACTGGACCTCCACGCTCAGTTACCGTAATCAATGGGTGCGCTTTGATGGGGCGCCGGAAACAATGATTGCCGCGGTAGATGGTCCTATTCCCGGGAAGAACATGGGTCTCGGACTTATTCTTCTTCATGACAAGATTGGTGTCAGCAGACAAAACAGCGCCATTGCCAACTATTCGTATCAGTTGAAGCTGAACGATCAGGACAAACTGGCTTTTGGCATCAATGCGGGGGTAAGTCAGTACGCTGCTGATCTTACGAAACTGACTGTTTGGGATCAAGATCAGGTATTTCAGAAGGACCTCACTGGAAGACTCATCCCAAGAGCAGGATTGGGTGTCTATTATTTCAGTAAGAACTATTATGCGGGACTTTCTGTCCCCACCTTATTGGGTTATCAAAAGGATTACTCTTTTTCGGTGGATCTGTCCAAATCCAGCTTTCTGAGAAGGCATTATTTGCTCACTGGAGGATATGTTTTCGATCTGAAACATGATTTGAAACTTAAACCTTCCGTCCTACTGAAATACGTTGACAATACCCCCTTACAGGCAGATTTCAATCTGGCTGTCGTCTACAAAGACATGATCTGGCTCGGCACTTCTTTCCGAACAGGAGATGCATGTGTATTCCTTGTTGAATACCAGCCAAACAAGCATTTCCGAATCGCCTATGCTTATGATTTGAGCTTCTCCAAAATGCGGAACTATTCAGATGGATCGCATGAACTCATGCTCGGAATAGACTTCGGAAAAGACCTCGTCAAAGTAAAAACACCACGCTATTTTTAAAATCTGACACATGAAAGCAACACGACTATGGATCTTTCTATTATTGATCCTACTCATCACTTCCGCCTGTACTTCCTATCATCGGAGAAAAGGAAGCACCTATTACGATTATCTGGCTTATACGAAAGCAATTCCACACCTTGAAAAAGCCACCGCCAAATTGGATAACGACAGCCTTCAAATGAAGTTGGCAGATGCGTATTTCAAAACCGACAAGATCGATTGTGCTGAATCACTGTATGTACGCATGTTTAATCAGGGTAATAGAAACGCCCCATTACTCTTCGAATTGGGAAGAGTCACAATGGCTAACGGCAAATACGATGAAGCCGCCGATTATTTTCGCCGCTACTTGCAGACTCACCGCAATGATCTTATCGCTAAAATGTTGCTCACTTCTTGTAACTCCGTATATATGCGCTACAGAGACACCACTTTGTACAAACTAAAGCCTATTCCGGAAGAACAGTTTCGAAACGCCTTTAGCATGGTCGAATACCAAAACGGAGCCGTATTCTCGGCTGACAAAGAAGTGTTCAGTGGACGTAAAACGAGCGCCTGGACAGGGAATTCCTATCTTGACCTTTACACCATGCAAAAAGACAGTGCGGGCAATTGGCTTGCGCCTGAGTTGCTGCAAGGCGATGTGAACGGCCGTTTGCATGAAGGTCCTGCAACGTTTACGGCTGATGGAAGCACCGTCTATTTTACACGAAGCAATTACTTCAAGCGTAAAATGGTTGTGAATGAAGCACATGAAAACAACCTCAAGATTTTCAAAGCAACCCTGGTCGACGGAAAATGGAAAAACCTGGAAGAATTCCCTTATAACAGTGATGATTATTCCGTGGGACACCCTACACTTTCCGAAGATGGAACCAAACTTTTCTTCGTCTCAGATATGCCCGGTGGCTTTGGAGGTGCAGATCTATACGTAAGTGAGTGGGACGGATATGCCTGGGGACAGCCCATAAACCTGGGAGGAACGGTGAACACCCACGGAAATGAAGTATTCCCTTACTTCCATTCCGATGGCGCACTTTATTTCTCCTCCGATGCGCATAATACCATGGGTGGACTCGATGTCTTTATTACTTATTCAGACGGGAAGCGCTGGGCGACACCTGAAAACCTCAACTATCCTTTGAACTCCACGAAAGACGACTTTGGATTTACGTTGAGTAAGAACAATAAAAGCGGTTTTGTCTCTTCCTCGCGGGCAAGTTCGGATAAACTGTATGCCTTCGACAAACTTCCACCCACGTTTAATCTGTATGGGATTTCCCATGAAAAGGGTTCTGAAAAACGCATTGAGGGAGTGACTGTAGAAATCACGAATGCCACCACAGGTGAGATTAGTACCATTACCAGCGATGTGAATGGAAAATTCAAGTTTCCTTTGAAACCGGAATCAGACTATCATTTGCTATGTACAAAAATGGGCTGCTTTAGCAAAACAGATGAAATCTCTACCATCGGTCGCAAATACTCTGAGGATTTCTATGCGGATTTTGAAGTGGAACCAATTGTGATCAACAAACCTATCGTTCTGGAGAACATCTATTACGATTTTGACAAATGGAATATCCGTCCGGATGCAGCTACCGAGCTGGATAAACTTGTAAAATTACTGCAAGACAATCCTGAACTGGATATTGAGATGGGCTCACATACTGATGTACGAGGGAATGACCAATACAATCAAGTACTTTCCGACAAACGCGCTTTGGCGGCGGTCAATTACCTCATCTCACAGGGTATTGATAAAAACCGCCTGACATGTAAAGGCTATGGCGAGAAGGTCCTCGTCAACCAGTGTAAGAATGGTGTGTACTGCACCGAAGATGAACACCAGAAAAACCGTCGAACTGAGTTCAAAGTAACGCGAATCAGACCAAAAAAATAATATTAACCCGGGCGCTGAGCGATGTCGAAGCGCCCGGATATTTTTGAATTTAAAATCCTCCCATCCCCCATCTCAATAATCCGATCAGTGCGGTGCGCGAAATCTTCATCATGCGTGACAACGAGCAATGAAAGGTTTTCCTCCGTACAAAGTTCCTTGAAGATGTCAAAGACTACATCTGAATTCTTTGAATCGAGATTCCCTGTGGGTTCATCGCCCATAATGATCATTGGATTATTGATGAGTGCGCGTGCAATAGCCACACGTTGTTTTTGTCCACCCGAAATTCGGCTTGAAAGCTTCAACGCCTGATCTTCGATCCCAAGTAATTTTAGTTTAGTCATCGCATCGTGCTCAATCTCCTCTCTGGATTTTACACCCAATTTTCGAGCAGGTAGCGTCACATTTTCGAGTACCGTAAATTCTGCCAGCAGGTAATGGAACTGGAATACAAAACCGATCTTCTCATTCCGAATTCGCGCCAGTTCATTTGAGTTCAAACCACTCAATTTTTGTTCATCCAGCCAAACCTCCCCTTCGTAATCCGTATCCATGGTAGACAACAGATATAGCAGAGTCGATTTCCCACATCCGGATTTTCCCATGATCGAAACGAATTCGCCCTTATTCATAGAGAAATTAATATCTGTCAACACCTGAAATTCATCCGGTAAATGAAAGAACTTATTGATATTTCGCGCTTCAAGGATTGGATTCTTCATTGTCCTCTGATAATATCTACTGGATCCATTTTTTCGGCTCTTCTGGAAGGTAAATATCCAGCAAGGAAGGTCGATACCATTCCAAAAATGACTCCGATGATGTAATATTTTAAATCATACTCAACCGGGTAGGTTTTAATGGTAGGAAGAGCCGGCGTATCGAAGGAGGTATTATCAATCAAAACAGAAACACCATAGCCAACGATCAATCCAATAATGCTGCCCAATAATCCGATCATAACTGCCTGACTGATAAAGATCCATTTTACATCATTACTCGAAAAACCTGTAGCCTTGAGAATGGCAATATCATTCATTTTCTCGTAGATCAACATGTTTAAAATATTGTATATGCCAAATCCTGCCACAATTAAAAGTGTAATTGAAACGGCATAGGAAATCAGCGTACGAACAGATGAACCCGTCTCGAACTGGGCATTGGCCTGCTGGATATTTACAGCCCGAACATGAAAGAGCTTCTCCATATCTTTTGCCAACTCTGGAGCTTTTTCGATATCGTATAATTTGACGTTGATATCTGTGATGTAATTTCGCCCCTCTCCCATTAAGCGCTGCGCCGTTTTTAGATTGACATAGCTTTGAATATCATCGATATCAGCCAATCCACTTTGATAAAACCCTTCGATTTTTAAGGCAAGTAACTCTCCTTTGGTCGAGGAAAGTTGTACTACATCTCCGACCTGAAGTGATAGCTTTTTTGCAACTCCTGCTCCGAGTAAAATGCCATTTTCATTGCTTTCGAGCGCTTGACAACTTCCTTCTATAATGTAGTCTCCCAGGTTATATAAAGCGGCCTCTTTCATCACATCTACTCCTGTTATTGAACCATTGAGCTGAACGGAACCTCCCAGATAGAATGCTTGTGCACGGATCTGTGCCGTCACGCCTTTGGAATAGGGTTGCTTTTCAAGAAAGTTCATCAACGGAACAGCATTGTGAATTCTTGACTGACTCTGCATCGGTTTGACTGACCTTACAAAACGTTCTCTTTTTCCATATGTTGATATAAGATCTAAGGGTTGCTTCTGTGAGGCCTGGATTTCATTATATAAATGAATATGTGGTGTACGATTCAGGATCAGCCCATCCAGCAAGCCGTTCAATCCGTTCATGAATCCCATCATGATGATATAAGTACCAATACCAAAAGTGACCCCTAGCGCAGCAATAATCGATTGCTTCTTTCGCGAAAAAAGATGTGTGCGTGAAATGGATAGGATCAGCCGAACATCCATTATTGTTTCGGTTTATAGATCTTTTCTCCTTCCTTTAACCCGCTAAGAACTTCGATGTAACTCCAGTTAGACAAACCCGTCTTCACCGTTTGGGTGCCATTCTCGGTATCTACTTTGTTTCCAGGCAGTAAGAATTCACGTGGTATCACCAATGCCTTTCCTTTTTCATTGATCACAATGTTTCCTTCTCCTGTCAATCCCATATACAAACGTGGAGGAGATTTGACAAAAGATGCCTCGACTGTAAAGGTCTGTGTGCGATCATCCATTCGAGGAGCGATCCGGTTGATTCGAGCTTCATAGACGTTATTCTCATAAGCTTCAAGTGTCACCACTATTTTCTGACCAATCCTCACTTTTGAGATGTCTACCTCATCAATGA
Organism: uncultured Flavobacteriia bacterium; assembly: GCA_903928365.1. Lineage (GTDB taxonomy): Bacteria > Bacteroidota > Bacteroidia > Flavobacteriales_D > Crocinitomicaceae > M0103. The sequence continues at coordinate 5,170 of CAIYQV010000165.1, read as the reverse complement.
GCATTTCCAATTTAAATTGATCTTTATCTCCCAGAATTGCCAGGCGTTCCTGCATATTTACAAATTCTCCCTTTTCTTTGCTCAATTGAAAAACCCTGCCATGGATATTCGATCGAATAACATAATCCCCTGTGCGTAATTCACTGACGCTTAAATTATTTTTGGATTGACCAAGTTGCACTTTCAACTCTCGTTCAGTTCGTTTGAATTTTTTCTTGAGGTTCTCCAAATTGTCGGAAGAAATTTCAAAAGCCAACTGAGCATTATCCGCTTCGAATTGAGAAACCGCATTCTGTTCACGCAAAGCTTTCAGTCGCACATAATTCAAGGAATCATTTCGCACTTTCAAACGCAGTGACCGTATTTCTATTTTCAATTCATCGAGGATGTTGGATTCTCCTTCCAGCGTTTGACGAGCCAACTCATAACTCAATCGCGCATTTTCCTGTGTCATTTTCGCAGGATCATTGACTAAAACAAATAGGATATCTCCCGTTTTAACTTCATCCCCTTCCTTAATTCGGAGCTCGCTGATATATCCGGAAACAGATGCATTGACTTTATACTCATTGACAGGGCGCAATATAACACTCGAGTATACAGCTTCCACCATATCCATTCTGATCACTTTACTCTCTTCCCGATTTTCCGAGCAACTTACCAGTAAAATCAGTACCAAATTCCCGAAGAGCAACTTTCTCATGCTACCAAAGGTAAAATGGTTCCACCCAAAAAAACAGAACAGAAATCATACTTTTGCACTCCTGATGATGATTTTGGATTCGGGATTTGTGATTCAGAATTTTCATTTTTCTAATTCCACTTTCCGAACAGAAAAAGGAAGCAATTGTTAATCGAGTATGAGTAAAATAATAGAGGACTTAAACTGGAGGTATGCTGTGGATCAGTTTGATCCGAGTAAAAAAGTCTCTGAGGAAAATCTGAATACGATCCTGGAAGCTTTTCGGCTAGTACCATCCTCCTACGGACTGCAGCCTTTAAAATTGCTGGTCATCGAGAATCCATCGCTGCTTTCGGAATTGCTTTCTGTTTCATACAACCAGCGGCAAGTAGTCGATTGTTCCCATTTACTCGTTATTTGTGCGTATGACGAAATAACCGAGCCAATCATTGAAGACCTCATCCTACTCACTTCGACAGCACAAGATAAATCCCCCGAATCGATGGAGCGATATAGCGCTTTTCTCAAACGTACGATCCTCGCGATGAAACCGGATGACATGAAACAATGGAATGCACGTCAAGCGTATATTGCTCTTGGTCATATTCTTCATACCTGTGCACAATTGCGCATTGATTCCACCCCGATGGAAGGATTTCAGAAAGACGCTTACGACGAACTTCTCGGTTTAACTGGTCACAACCTACATTCTGTTGTAGCCTGCCCAATCGGCTACCGTTCTGACCAAGACACCCAACAACATCTCCCAAAGGTCAGAAAGCCCCTGAACGAACTGGTAGATTTCTACCGTTAACGTCCGGAAAAAATCAGTTTGAAAGTGAGATCATTCAAACGAACAAAGTAAATTCCAGCATTGTAACCAGTTAGATCGAAAGTCAAGCTATTGACTATTCCGGGTTGTTTACTGAAGAGCACCTTTCCCTGCGCATCCGTCAGCTCGAACAAATCGATCGCTCCTGAACCATATACAAGTTCATACCTTCCGTTTTCCAATGTTCGCAATTGATAAGATTTAGAAAGTTCATCCATTCCCCAGTAAGAGATCTGCACTTGTGCTAACAAAGTATCGTTTCCACAGTCACTCATGGCAACCAATTGTACGGTGAACAGACCATCAGTCAAATAGTCATGACTCGGATCGATTTCAGCGGATGTCGTGCCATCTCCAAAATCCCACAGGTAACCAGTTGCATGATCACTATAGTTCGTAAACTGAACAGCATTTCCGGAATTAGAAGAAGTAAAATTCGCCACGGTGAGCTCTTCGGTTGGACGCAAATTCCAAGTTGAAAGGCTATCGAGCACGACCAATGCTGCTGCTCCCTGCAATTGACTTGCTATTACAGGATCCAATCCAGCGGTATAAGATGCGCCCACCGGTGTTTTACGAAATAAGGAAGCATAAAAAGTACATGCAGCCAGGTAGGTTCCCTCCATGCTCGGATGTGATCCATCAGCGTTGTACAGATTGATCGTTGGATAGGTATCGCGGATATATTTCCAGGCAATTCCTACCGGACTCACTGACGCATTTGCTGAGTCCGCTATGCGCATGTAAGCATTCCTCAGACGCACATTCATACCGTCAAAGGTGCTGATTGAATCCCACTGAGGGTCCCCATTTTGCCGGCCCCATGTCATAAAATAAATGGCTTGTGAGCAATACCAGTTGGCATAAACACTATCCGCTAAAGATACTGCCGGAGGCAACGTTTGCTGATCAACTTGAGCCGTTGGGAAAGATGGTTCCTGACTTTGGCCCTGTAAAACAACATAGTCCCATGGCTTGGAATGGATCTTCGTATGTGTGACAGGATCACTTAAATGATTCTGAAAGGTGTATCCACCGTTGGTTTTCGAATCGACCGTCACAATATCGGCAAGCGACGTGGTCAGATTAGACAATACCACCGGAAGATCATTCACATAAGTGTAACTGTTTCCGATAAATAAAACTGAAATACTGTCTTGAGCTTTCAGCTGAAGCGATAAGGTTGTGAACGTGATTGCGAGTGTAACCAACTTTTTCATTTGTACGTCGTTTAATTGTTAGCTAAATGACTAACTTGGCGCAGAGAGGTTGCCGCGTCAATCGATTGAAATTAGTGAAAATATTGGATTCCTAAATTAGCATAATTCCAGATGAAATCCCTGCTGTTATTTCTATTTTGTTGGCTGATTACGCAGAACTCCGTTGCGCAGTTTGGCTTTGAATTCAAGGATTCGATTCTAGTCAAAAAAGGCTCAGACACCATGCAATTGGCTTTCTCGGGCGGATTGAGTTATGCGCAGTTTTCAGATCTCGATTATGATTTTGATGGTGACATGGATCTTTTCGTATTTGACCGAAGTAGTGACAATATACGCGTCTTTATTCAGGAAGTGGAAAATGGACGGCACTTTTACAGATTGGAATACAATGCCCGAACTAAATTCCCCGCTGACATTCGATACAGAGCAACAGCTGTGGATTACGACAATGATGGTAAGAAAGACCTATTCACCTATGGCATAGGTGGCGTAAAAGTGTACCGAAATGTGGGTGATGCCGTCAATGGATTGCAATGGACCGTGGCAAGCAACCTGCTTTACACTGATAACTGGGGTACCCACTTAAACCTGTATGTAAGTTCGGCAGATATGCCCTCTTTTGTTGACGTGGAAGGTGATGGAGATATCGATGTGCTTACATTCCACATCAGCGGTGAGCACCTTCAATACCATCAGAATCAAAGCATGGAATTGTACGGCATTCCTGATTCACTCATTTTTATATTGAAGAACGAATGTTGGGGCGGATTTCGTGAAGACCTGAATACCAGCACCGTTTACCTCAATGACAATACCCTTGAATGCACTACGGGAAATATTCCGGGAGCAGAACTTGGAACAATCACAGGAGATGACAAAAAAGTAGGCAATGGGATGCCCAAACATTCCGGCTCGACTGTTTTAGCATTGGATTACGATAATTCTGGCGTATTGGACCTCGTACTGGGGGATGTCGCTTTTCCTAACTTGAACTTGCTTCTGAATGGAGGTACTGCGCCCAACTCGAATTCATTAATGATCTCTCAGGACAATTCGTTTCCAAGCAATTCTCTTCCTGCTAATCTTCAGATCTTTCCAGCTGCATTCTGGGTGGACGTGGATTTTGACCTGAAAAAAGACCTCATCGTGTGCCCCAATGCGCGAACGACTCCTGAAAATGAAAAAAGTATTTGGTTTTATAAGAATGTGGGTACAAATCAACTCCCTACGTTTGTCTATCAAACCAACGAATTCCTTCAAAAAGAAATGATCGAGCAGGGAACAGGATCCCAGCCTGTTTTGTTCGACTACGATCAGGACGGACTGAAAGACTTGTTCATTGCCAATTTCTACAGATACATTCCAACACTTAATAAGGAATCCAATATCGCATACTACAAAAATACAGGTACAGCAACAGTCCCAGAATACACGTTTATCGACTTTAATTTCCTGGACCTAAATGTTTCAGGACTTGGGTTGAAAATGGCTCCCACCTTTGGGGACATCGATGGAGATGGTGATGAAGATCTGTACATAGGTCGCGACAACGGAACCCTTTCCTTTTTTGAAAATACCAGTGTTTTACCCAGTGTCAGTTTCGCAGCACCTGTGAACAATGTGACCAGTCAGAGCGGCGCAGTTATTTCGGTGGGTCAAGCGGCCAACCCGCAATTGTTCGACCTCGACAATGATGGTTTGCTGGACCTTGTGATTGGAAGAAAAACAGGAGAATTAGCTTATTATCGGAATGTTGGAACATCCGCTGCACCTTCCTTTCAGCTCTTCAACGACACGCTCGGAAAAATAGATGTAGCTACCACCTCCAGTGACGGGTATGCTGCGCCGCATCTTTTCAGGAGAAATGACACCACCTATCTTTTTCTTGGAGCTGCTGATGGTCAACTCCACTATTACAAGGGAATCGACGGACACCTTAATCCATCAGACACCTTTCAACTTGTTTCGGACAATTATTTGAACATCGATGCCGGTGCGTATAGTTCTTTTTGGGTGGAAGATCTTGACAATGATGGAAATCTGAATCTACTGGTCGGACAGGACCTCGGTGGCTTGTATCATTTTGAAGCCAATCCTTCGAGCAATGCAAGTGTCATGGAACTGAAAACAGCACCCGAGTGGATTGTCTTCCCGAATCCTGCAAAAGATGAAGTGCACATAGAATGGGATCCGAAGGTGGAAGTGCGATCGGTGTTGCTTCGAAATGCTACAGGTCAACTTTTACTGGAAATAAATGACCTTTCTGATTCAAAAATGAACTTCTCAACAAATTTATTTGCTCCAGGAGTGTACTTTATTCAGATTCAAACAGAAAACGGCTTTTACACAAAAAAGCTCATCAAAGACTAAGCGGGAATTGTTTCACCACTTCAAGGTAATCCGACTGGTGAGTGAACGATTTAACAGGTTCTTCCT
>CAIYQV010000164.1 GCA_903928365.1 uncultured Flavobacteriia bacterium | reverse complement strand
TGACAAGAGTGTCGACTGCAATCGCTGAAAAAACAAATGCGTTGAGAAATCTTCTCGACCAGATACACGCACTGGACATTGATGCCGGCGTAAAAAGGCTTATGACCGATTCATGCCTGAGCCTTATTGAAACCGAAACAATCGAAAAAAGGCTAAACATTGAACTGACTGAAACGGATTCCTTCTTTCTGTCAAAACTACAGAAAAAGCATCCTAACCTGAACCAGCGTGAACTTAGAATCAGCCTCTTAGTCAAGTTGAACTATGACACTATTGAGATTGCCCGTTCTGTAGGTATATCGACCAGAGGAATGGAAAGCATTCGCTACCGGATGCATAAGAAGCTTGGCCTTGGAAAACACCAGTCAATCAAAACCTACCTTTCTGATCTTTCGGTTTCTTTTTAAGCGACAGTCCGTCTTCCAATCTAAAAAAGCCTCTTCTTCGTTTGATGCAGGAGGCTTTTTTTTATTCTAAACTTTTACTAATTTTTCCGCATGGTGGAAAATTCACTGAAGATTGCTTGCCTTGATTGTATATTAAAGGAGAAATTTCGCCCGCCACTTTAGTGATACTCTTCTTGTCTCAGGATACCAGAAACATTTTTTGTGTGTCTTCACGAGCTTTACTGTTCGACTTCCAGAGGCAAAACAAGGTTTATGATAGTTATTTAAAAAATTGATCTTCTGGGAATATACGCTATGACGAACAATACAGTAGGAGTTGGATTCAGCTCTCTTCCAAATTCATTTGCTGCAGGCATAGAGGCTGCCAAACGCGCTATTGGAAAGCTTGACGGAGTACCCAAGGTCGTTATTGTGTTCGGTGCGATGCAGTTTAATCATCGCGAACTGATTGCAGGAATTTCTTCCGTTGTCGGAGAACTGCCTATGGTTGGCGGAACAACTGCCGGAGAAATTTCAACCGCAGGTTTTTCTACAGGATCAGTGGTTGTCATGGCCCTCAGTAACGAAGATCTTGAGTTTGTGACTGGTATCGGACATGACATGAGTCGTGATGAAGCGGCATGCAGTGTGGAAATGGCGAATGATATTCTAAAAAAAGTCACCTTTGATCCTCATGCTTCTCTTCTGGTTTTTCCAAACGGAATGGGTGGTGATGGACTAAAGGTTCTTGAGGGTCTGCAGTCGGTTTTAGGTAAAGATTTTGAGATTACCGGCGGCTACCTTGGCGATGACGAACGGTTCGAAAATACATTTCAGTATTATAACGGGATGGTCTATAAAGACGCTATTGTTGGTCTTATGGTGATGACAAAGAAGGGGTTCAGGACTGGTATCGGTGTAAGGAGCGGTTTTACCTCTATTGGAAACAGTTTTACCTGTACTGCTTCAGAGGGAAATGTGGTGAAAGAATTTGAACACACCAATGCTCTTGAAATGTATAAAGATTTTCTGGGGGAAGAAAGAGCATTAAGGCTTCCGGCGGTGTGTCTGGAATATCCGTTTGGTATCATTGACCGTAATCCTTCTGACAATAGTGAAAACATGTTTCAATTACGGTGCGGTTTATCCGTCGATCATGAACAGGGAACAATTTCGCTTGCTGCATCCATTCCTGAAGGCAGTGAAGTAACACTGACTATTGCCTCAAGAGGAGATATCATCAACGGAGCGAGGGAAGCTGCAGTTCAGGCGAAAAAAGCTCTCATAGGGGCAACCCCCCAGGCAATAATCATGTTCAGTTGTGTTGGAAGAAAACTTGTTCTTGGACGTCGAATACAGGAGGAGGTTGACGCAGTCCGTGAGTGTATCGGTCTGGATGTCCCTCTGATAGGATTTTATACCTACGGAGAAATCGGTCCTATTGATAAAACCGTAAAAGAACTTTCATCGGTAAAATTTCATAATGAAACCGTTGT
>CAIYQV010000163.1 GCA_903928365.1 uncultured Flavobacteriia bacterium | reverse complement strand
TGGGCGTTGATCATGGAATATGCCATCGGAAATATTACGGTCGCCATTTCCTGGAGTGACTATTTCACCGGACTGCTGGAGCATGGCTTGCATTTGAAGATTCCACAATGGATTCAGATGGATTATTTCACAGCATACAATGGATACAATGAAGTAGTCAACCTGCTTGACAGCGGTAAAACCCTTGGACAACTGGATTCGAATCTGCAGGCGGCTTATACCGCATGGACCACCGCTCCAACGATTGGTTCTTTTCATCTTGTTGCAGATTTGCCCGCTTTGATGATCATCATTCTTATTACGGCTTTGGTTTACAAGGGTATGAAAGAATCGCGCAATGCAAGTAACCTGATGGTAGTGGTAAAACTGGCGATCATTTTATTGGTGATTGCTGTAGGGGTCTTTTATGTTGATACGGAGAACTGGAATCCATTCGCTCCAAATGGCGTTTCCGGGATCTTGAAGGGGGTCTCTGCAGTATTCTTTGCGTACATCGGTTTTGATGCGATCTCAACGACGGCTGAGGAATGCAAGGACCCACAGCGTGATTTACCGCGTGGCATGATGTGGGCGATCATTATTTGTACGGTTTTGTACATCATCATTGCGCTGGTACTTACAGGGATGGTGCATTATTCGGAACTAAACGTCGGCGATCCACTGGCATATGTCTTTGAGAAACTCGATTTGAAATGGATGTCGGGAATTATTGCAGTAAGTGCAGTGGTTGCTATGGCGAGCGTCTTGCTGGTGTTTCAAATGGGACAACCACGCATCTGGATGAGTATGAGCCGCGATGGATTGCTTCCAAAACGTTTTGCGAAGATCCATCCGAAGTTTAAAACACCCTCTTTTTCAACGATCGTCGTAGGTTTTGTTGTCGCTGTGCCGGCGCTTTTCATGAATTTAACAATGGTCACCGACCTGTGCAGTATCGGGACACTGTTTGCCTTTGTCGTAGTGTGTGGGGGAGTGCTCATCCTTCAGAATAGAACAGATATCCCACGTGGTAAATTCAAAACACCTTACATCAACGGAAAATGGATCATGCCCGTGTTGGTGGTACTAACGATCGTACTTTCCTTCACGGTCAATAAACAAGCAACCATGCATTTCCTCACCAACGAGAAAGAGTTGATCGCTCCGGCGGATATGCTGACTTCTCTGCCCAATGCAAAGGTGAAAGAGCTCAAGGCGAATGTGCAACAAAGCGATTCTGCAGGATTGACCAAAGCAGGCGGAGATTTAGAATCCTATTTATCAGAGCTGGACGAAGCGCAGTATGTGCAACATCTGCAGCAGGCACATTTGAAGGACAAGCAAATGTATGAATCCGGTTTTAACTTGTTCAAGCACAAGATCCCAACCTACATTTTCTTCCTGGTGACCTTATTGTTGACCTATTTCTCAATCGCACACAAACTATCGCTCATCCCCATGCTGGGCTTGATCAGCTGTTTGTATATGATGAGTGAGCTGAGTTTATCCAATTGGATCGGATTCGGTGTATGGCTCTTGATCGGCTTGCTGATCTACCTTGGCTATAGCCGGAAGAATAGTCGATTGAATGTGGTTGGATAGATCCGTATACTTTTAAGGAATTATACGCTACAAACCTTCTCATAGCAAACCAAATTCGGTTGTATAAGCGCAAGTTTATAGCGGGTATAAGATAGTTATCTACAACTGCTCGAAGTTGACGCTCCGAATAAAGTGAATCTGGAAACTAACAATATCACTTCGAATTCAGGAAACTTGACATTTGACAAAAATTAAAAATATGGAAATAAATCAATTAACAATTCAAGTATTTGATATTGAAAAATCAATTGAATTTTACCAAAAACTAGGATTAAATTTGATAGTGAGATCGATTCCAACTTATGCAAGATTTGAATGTGAAAAAGGTAATACTACATTTTCTTTACATCAAAATGATAAATGCAATAATGAAAATGGAACTTGGATCTATTTTGAAACTGATGAATTAGATAAAAAAGTTGATGACCTTATATTGAAAGGTTTTAAATTTGAGGAAATGCCTAATGATAAACCTTGGTTATGGAGAGAAGCAAGACTCAAAGATCTAGACAACAATCAACTGATCATTTATCACGCTGGAAAAAATAGACAAAATCCACCTTGGAGAATTATATAATAAAAATTGGTTTGACAAAAGTTGAATTCGAGAGACAAACATAAACTGAAAACCAGAGTAGGTCGTGTGCTCACAGCAGTAGATAACATTACCTACACGACAACCGGCTGATATAAACTAGGTCCAGACAGCCGGCTGACGTGTAGCAAAAAACGTTAGCTGCAATTGCTATACTTGTTTAACTCACAATTATTTACGACCTTCGTGTTCATGAATATTAAGCAATACATAGAAATCAACCCTGAGAAGAGATTTGGAAAGCCCGTAATCAAGGGTACTCGTATTTCTGTTGCTGATGTTTTAAATTGGTTAGCGAATGGTATGACCCGTCAAGAAATCATTCAGGACTTTCCGGAATTAGGTGATGAACAGATCAATGCATGTCTGTTTTTTGCTGCTTCCAGAGAAGGTCATTTAGGAATAGCATCATGAAATTGCTGTTCGATCAAAATATTTCACACCGTTTAATATCCCTTATACAAGACATCTTACCCGAAGCAAAACAGGTAAGACAAATAGGCCTTGAAAATTCATCAGATAAACAGATATGGGAATATGCAAAAGACCATGATTACACCATTTTGACATTTGACGGTGATTTCTATGATGTCTCTCTTGTTTGGGGACATCCTCCGAAAATAATCTGGATCAGAACCTATAACCAGACAACAAAAAATGTTGAAAAAATTCTTCGCAAATACATGAACACGTTGATTGACTTTCAAGATGATAAAGATCTTGCGTGTCTTGAAATAATAAATGCAAGCTAACAGCCGTCTAGCTCACTTCGACAGGCTCAGTGCACCGCCAGCCCTTCGCTCTTACTTCGCAACATAGATCTTTTCCTAAACTTAAAACCTTATATTTAAGTAACGATTTATTGAAAGTTGCCGGGCCGTGCGCCAGGCGGCGAAACGTTATAACATAATTTGATTTAACAGAAATGTTCTCTAACTTGCTTAATTAAAAACTGATTAACTAAAGATGTCAATTAAAAATACACTGCCAATGCTTCTTTCAGGAATAGCATTGTCTTTTGCTTTTGTCCTGAGGTCACAAAGTATTTGTTTTAATTTCACCAATGGAACGAATAGTTGTTTCAATTTGAATGAGCTCAGAAAAATCACATTTGATGCAAATTCAATGATACTTCATCTTTGGGATGGCAATATGTATTCATGGGATATAAGCACCATCGACAATTACGTCTATAATGAGAGCCTTCCTTTAACTGAAGAAGGGCACGTTACAGCGTATCCTAATCCTGCGTCTTCTAATGTACAGTTAATGATCAGCTTACCGAAAGAGGATGACATTCGGATTGAATTATTTGACACTAGGGGAACATTGATCAATGAAAAGAAAATAAGCAATATTAACCCCGGCCTGTTTCAGGAAACAATGGATCTAAGCCAATTAAACGGAGGCTTTTACACGCTTCGAATAACAGGGCAAAATTTCTCTGACGTTATTAAAGTAATGAGGAACTGAAATTCTTATCCCAAATGAAAGCCTTTAAAATTATTGTACTGACCATATGTTTTATAAGTACACTGGCAGTAGAAGCTCAGATCAACATGAACATATACCAAACAAACGGTAATGTAATTCAAATACCTTTGAGCAACATAGACAGCATTACCTACACCGAAGGGATTGCTTCATCTCCGGGAACAGGTGTAACATTTGATGGGTATACCTACCCGAGTATTGTTTTGGGAAATGGGCAAGAGTGGATGTCAGAGAACTTGCGTTCCACCGTCTATGCCAATGGCGACCCAATTCAAAACGTTCCCGATTCTGCTCAATGGACAAATCTGGGCACTGGTGCATGGGTACACTGTGATAATAACAGCCAAAACGAAACCCAATTTGGTAAGCTGTATAATGGTTTCGCTATTCTTGATTCAAGGAATGTGTGTCCAAATGGTTGGCACGTTCCAACACTAACGGAATGGTCTACATTAATAAACTATATCGACCCGAATGCAAACGGAGGAACTACCCTACCTAATGGAGCCGGAGGGGTCCTAAAAAGTGTCGGTTTACAATATTGGCAAAGTCCAAACACAGGTGCAACAAATGAACTTGGTTTTTCTGGTCTACCGGGTGGCCTTAGACAATCCGATGCAAACTTCGGTGATTGTAATGTGGGTTTCAGTGGGTATTGGTGGACCACCTCCGAATACAGCACAAATATTTACTGGAACATAGTATTAGTTGCAAATGAGACCAGTGTTATCATCTCACAAAATTACCCGAGTAGTGGCTTTTCTGTGCGTTGCATCAAAGATTAATGCAATGAACCAGACGGTAGTAACTTCGCTAATTGGTTTGACTTTAACAGAATGTACAATTTATGACCGAGCTTTTTCTATTCAATCAAATAATATTATAACAGCTGTCTAGCGCCAACCCTCCAATCGTGCCTCGAAACAATAATTAATTTGAAAGAAAACATCTTTAACTTCTTAGAAAAGATTAGGTTAAAGAATTGGGCCGATCGCCAGACAGCAATCCGTTATATGCGATTAACCATACCAAAAAACTCCCAAAATATATTTTGATATAATACCAATATTTGGTATGTTTACAAAAATTGAAAATCATGAGCAAGAACACATCGATTACTTTGGGCAGTTATTTTGATCAATTTATTCAAAGTATTTTAAGGGAAGGGCGATATAAAAACGCAAGTGAGGTTGTACGTGCAGGATTAAGGTTGCTTGAGGAAGAAGAACAGAAAATAATTGCTTTGCGTCATGCGATTGATGAAGGCGTAAATAGCGGTCTAGCTGAAGATTTTGATCCAGAAGAGCATTTAAAAACATTAAAAACAAAGAGAAAGTAAATGGCAAAGTTTAAGTTAACAAACAATGCCGTTAAGGATCTATCTGATATTTGGAATTATACCTTCGATGCCTGGTCTGAAAGTCAAGCGGACAAATATTACAAGTTAATTCTCAATGCATGCGCAGCAATCGCTAAGAAGCCGCAGCACGGAAAGGTGTATGAAGAAATTTACCCGGACTTGAAGGGTAAAAAAGCCTCAAAGCATATTATTTTCTATCGGATAATGGAAGATAAAACAATTCAGATTACGAGAATCCTGCATGAGAGAATGGATTTGAAGAATAAATTGAAATAATGACCACACATAACACACAGTAAGCAATAATTTAGCCTTACCAACCTAGAATATGAAAAAGCAAAAATCTGAGCAGGATTTTAAATCAAAAACTTCGAATAAAAATCAATTAAGATCAACTTTAATAATTGGAGACGAAATAACAGATGATGAAAAAATCAAGTTCATAAAAAAAATGTTAGAAAAAGGAGGGATAAGAGAAGTGACTCCGTCAAAAAATATAATAGAAAATCAAACGAACATCGTTACCGCTACAAACAAGAATTGTGAAGACATTATTAACAAGTCTATTCCGGACGAAATCTGTTTAAATCCATTTAAAAAAGACCATAGAATCATTGTCTTGATACAAAAATAAATTTAAAAAGCATTCCAGGTACATCGATGGTACCATTAAGTTGCCATTCAAGAAACTTCTTAATATTATATTGAAAACTATGGCTAACAGCAGCTTTGCTCTATCGGGACCTTCTGTTGTTAAAAAACTGCTGGTTAATCAAACATTCGTTCTCCTGAACAATAGTTGTTTTGAAAATCGCCACCTTCGCTATGCCCGAAAACGTTAGAAACAGCACAGATAGACTGCGCTCCTGTCGCAAAAAAAAGATGAAACGAACTGTACAATAGTAATTCCAATGCAATTCAAAGCAATCACCCTTCTACTCATCATCTTATTCTCCTGCAACGGAAAAATTCAAACGAAGAACACCATCAACAAAGACGGAAAAGAAAATAACACGAATCAACCAAAGGATCAGTATGTCATATCTAATCGTTTAGACAAGAATATAAGAAGCATTTTTCAAGACCGAAATGGCAATTATTGGTTCGGAACAAATGGAGCAGGTGTATTTCGATATGACTCCAAAACATTAACACAATTCACTATTAAAGATGGACTTGCTGACAATCAAGTCACAAGCATTCAAGAAGATGAATTAGGGAATCTTTGGCTCGAATCAGGCGCATTTGGTATTAGTAAATTTGATGGGAAAAAATTCACCCTACATTCCAATCGGATTAATCTAACGACCAGTGCGGAAACTGATTGGGAAACAAAAAACAACGATTTATGGTTTTACGCAGGCGATGGGGTGTTTAGGCAGCGTAATTCTTCACTAGATTATTTACCATTTGTCCGTTCAAACTCAAAAACAAAAGCAAGCGACCCATTCAAACTTAGTCGTTATGGTGTTTACTGTATCCTTAAAGACAACAAAGGAAATGTCTGGTTTGGAACACAAGCAGAAGGTGTATGCAGATCTGATGGGAAAAACCTTACTTGGTTTAAAGAAAAAGGACTTGCTGGTCCTGCCGTTCTTAGTATGTTTGAAGACAGCAGAGGTAACATTTGGTTTGGAAACAATGGAGCAGGATTATTCCGATATGACGGAAAGACTTTGACAAATTTAACCGAAGAAAAAGGACTTGCTAATCCCGATTTTAGAGTTTCAGGAAAAGGTGGCTTAGGAACCATGGCACGTGTTTATTCAATAAATGAAGACAATAGTGGTAATATCTGGATTGGAACTGTTGATGCAGGCGTTTGGAAATATGACGGTAACAATTTGACTAATTATACCACCAGAGACGGTCTTACAAGCAATGCCGTAAACACAATTTACAAGGACAAAAACAGAGACCTTTGGTTTGGAACGGATAGCAATGGGATTTGCAAATTCAACGGAAGCAAATTCAGTGAATTTAAAATCCGATAAATGAAACATACAACCGAAATTGTATATCAGTTAGCAGTTTCTGGGGATAATCGAATAGCTCATGTATTTTAAATCTATGGAAGCAGAATTGAATCGTTTTATTGAGGCACAGGAAACAACCTACAATAGCGCTATTTCGGAAATTAGATCCGAAAAAAAGTCAAGTCATTGGATGTGGTTTATTTTTCCACAAATAGATGGATTGGGTATCAGTTCAACCTCTCGTCAATATGCCATAAAAAGTGTAGAAGAAGCCCGATCCTATTATCACCATCCCATACTAGGCGCCCGACTGAAAGAGATTACAACTGCTTTTATGAAAATTGAAAACAAAAGTGCTCATGAAATATTGGGAAGAGATGCACAGAAAATGAAGTCTTGCATGACGCTATTCAATGAAATTCAAGAAGATACAAACCTGTTTTCAGATGTTTTGGCAAAATATTTTGAAGGTTCGAGATGTGCTAAGACGATCTTCTTCACTCAATGATTAAGCCGTCGCAAAAAACAGCTCCACCCTATTCAATTTCGATCGTTTATGCTACCTCATTCTTCCTCAACCCATTCCAAAGTAGATACACGCCTGCCAAGACAAGCGGAATGGATAGGATTTGCCCTGTATTGATCGGAAGGTACGCATCGCGGGCTGTTTGACCGAGCTTCACAAATTCAACAAGGAAACGTGCTCCAAAGATGAGGACCAGAAAAGCACCAAACACCACCCCCGGTTTACGCCATAACTCCTTTTTCCAATAAAGGAACATGAGCACGCCAAAAGCAATGAAATAGCAAATAGACTCATATAATTGAGCAGGATGACGAGGTGTCGGGTCGAACATACCCAGCGACTCGTTGTAAAATTGTTTGAAACTGAATGCCCAAGGCACATTGGTCGGGTCACCTACCATCTCATGATTTACGAGATTCCCAAGTCTAATAAACGCCCCACCAACAGCAATTGGTGCCGAAATGCGATCCAGGATCCACAAATAAGGCCTGTGAACCACCTTGTGTGAAAAGATGTACAAAGCAATCAAAATGACCACTGCAGCTCCATGACTCGCCAAGCCTCCCTCCCACACTTTGATGATGTCTCCGGGATGACTGAAATAACCACGCTCCAACACAACACCATCCGGTGAAACGGTGTCCCAATAAGGACCATAAAAGAACACATGTCCAAGTCGTGCACCCACAATCGTAGCGAGCACCATGTAAAACACCAGTTTGTCCAGGATTTTTTCATCGATCTGCTCTTTCTGGAACATTTTGCGCACCACGAAATAGCCAATGATCATTCCCGTAACAAAAAGCAATCCGTACAGATTAGGGGTTCTGTATCCTTCGATCAGCTCCGAGCTGACATCCCAATTGATCACATTAATCACTTTTCGCCTTGGTTATTGATGGTCACCAAAGATAAAGGTTTTTCCTTGTGGAGCTGAAAGGGTAATTTCTCGGAACGACCTTTTTTAAAGATCTTATTGCTCGCATCTTTCCCTTTTCGAAGTGCCTTCTGCTCTTCTTCAGGCAAATGGATCGTATGCTGACAATCATCCGAACAACAATTATCCATTTTCTCCTGGCAAGTCTCACACTGAATGAACAAAAGGTGACACGCGTCATTCGCACAATTGGTGTGCGTATCTGCGGGATTTCCACATTGATGACAAACCGCGATCACATCGTCAGAGATCCGCTCTCCACGTCGTTCATCAAAAACAAAATTCTTCCCAATAAATTTGTTGTCCAAGCCTTTCTCGCGACAATCGTTGGCATATTTGATGATCCCACCTTCCAATTGATGTACATTCTTAAACCCGCGATGACGGAACCAAGCTGATGCCTTTTCGCATCGGATACCTCCAGTGCAATACATGACCAGGTTCTTATCCTCATTTCCTTTCAGGTATTCTTCCTCAATGGACGGCAATGATTCACGGAAGGTATCTACATCCGGTAATATTGCTCCCTTAAAATGTCCTACTTCTGATTCGTAATGATTTCGAAAATCGATCAGGATCGTATTCGGATCATCCGTTAATTGGTTAAATTCTTCTGCATCC
>CAIYQV010000162.1 GCA_903928365.1 uncultured Flavobacteriia bacterium | reverse complement strand
GGCGGATCCAGTGCAGACCTAGGTTTGGGTGCCTCTCGAGCTGCCGATGGAGGCGTGGCTCTAATCGGATATACAAATTCTAATGATGGTGATGTTTCTGGTTTTCACGGTCAATATGATATGTTTGCCTTAAAGTTCTACGAATGTCAATTCTCAGGGTCCGCAATGGTTGCATCTGCTTGCGATAGCTACACGTTAAACGGAGAAACCTTTACAACATCCGGAACCTACACACAAGTAATCCCTAATTCAATCGGCTGCGATTCGACCATTACACTAAATCTTACAATTTTACAAAGCTCATCAGCTCAATTAAATGAATTCATTTGCTCGGGATCTTCCTATTTATTAAATGGGACAACATACGGCGTAAATTTTCAAGCTCCAGGTGATCAGTTTACAATCAATCAAGTTTTACAGAATTCAGTTGGATGTGATTCAATTATTAATGCAACGATCACTTATAGCCCAATTGTTAATGATACAGAAATCTCTATTTGTCAAGGTGAATCGGCATTGATTCATGGATTCTATAGATCCACAGCTGGTTTGTATTCCCAGCGTTTTTCAGCTGCTAACGGATGTGATTCCATTTCGAATGTCACATTAGTTGTGAAACCATTACCTCCTGTGGATGCCGGGCAGAACTTTTTAGTATGTTCAGGTTCAAGTGTCGTTCTTTCTGGAACAGGAGCTGATTCTTATTCATGGAGTAATTTTGTTCAGAATTCAATTCCTTTTACACTTGGTGCCGTTGGTAGTTACAATTATTCGGTAACTGGAACATCTCTCAATGGATGCACTGCAACCGATTACATTACAGTAACAGTGGTACAACCAATCGTGAATGCAGGTAATAGTCAATCAGTCTGTTCAGGTAATAATATTGTGCTTTCTGCATCTGGTGCGTTAACTTACACATGGGATAATGGAGTAACGAATCAAGTGCCATTTACATTATCTTCCCCTGGAAACTACACGTATACAGTAACAGGTACATCTCCGGAAGGATGCACTTCTACTTCTAATGTAACGATCTTTGTTAATCCAAATCCAATAGTAAACGCGGGACCTGATCATGGTTACTGTGTCGGGACTTTAACCACTCTTACGGCAACTGGTGCTTCAACATACACTTGGGATAATGGTGTGATAAATGGTGTTCCATTTAATCCCAACGGACAAACCACGTTTACGGTAACAGGAACAAATATGTCAGAATTAGGAGGATGTTCGGCTACAGATCAGGTGACTATCTATTACCTAAATCCAAGTAGCTCCCAACTTATCGAGACGGCGTGTAGTCACTATTCCTTAAATGGTCAGACGTACTCATCTTCCGGCACGTACACACAAGTCATTCCAAATGCAGTGGGTTGTGATTCCACGATAACGCTTGATCTTACCATCAAGGATAGCACAACGTCTTCCATTACGGAAGTAGCGTGTAATTCTTTCACTGCTCCTGATGGTCAGGTTTTCACACAAACCGGAGTGTATACGTCAGTTATTCCCAATAGTGTTCAATGTGACAGTATCATTACGGTGAATATAACAATCGTTCCAACCGATGCTCCGGAAATCTGTATGGTTTCTGTAGACAGTGCGGGTATCAATAATGTCATTTATTGGGATAAAACAGTTTATCCATCAGCAGATACCTTTTATGTTTACCGGGAAATTCAAAACAATAATTACCAGATTATAGGAACACTCCCTTCCAGTGCAAACAGTCAGTTTGTAGATACAGTAAGGGCGTTGTATTTCCCAAATACAGGTGATCCAAAGATCTCTTCGTCGCGCTATAAACTTGCCTTTCGGGATACATGTGGTAACCTAAGTAGTCTGGGAAGATACCATCGTACGATGTTCCTTCAGGATCAAATGAATGGTAATTTTAACTGGAATCATTACGAGATCGAAAACGAGACATTGCCTGTTTCAGCTTTAACGACTTATTATTTCCTCCGAGATAATAATTTGGATGGGCTTTTCGAAACGGTGATTGGAAGTACAACGAGTAATTTGGCTACAGATCCAAGTTACGCCAGTTTCCAAAATACAGCAGATTGGAGAATAGAAACCTCTTGGTCTATTCAATGTGAAGGCACTAAAAAATTCACAGAGGAGAAAAATCTTTTAACGACTTCTAAATCGAACAGGAGAAATTATCAAGCCAATAGTCTGGAGGAGAATGTAGCTACTGAATTGGGAATTCGCTGTTATCCGAATGTGGTTACACAAACATTGTACGTTGTATGTTCAGATCCTTCTTTAAGAGGAGATATTGCACTACTTGATCTTTCAGGAAAAGTGGTTTTGGAGCAAAATCTCTTGGGTGACACGCAAGTGGATGTTTCTAAACTCGCAAAAGGTACATACTTCTTGAAAATTCAGGCAGACGGATTAGTGTATTCTCAAAAAGTGATCAAGAACTAACCCCGGATCACCTTCACACTTCCATCCAGTCCGATTTTAATGATCTGAGAAGGGTGGGTGAGTTTTTCAGTTTGACGTAATTCCAGAATGCCATCGGCGTTTTTTAGAATGGCAGCATTTATTTCTTGAAAGGTGGTTGGTATAGATTCCCCCGATAGGTTTGCAGAGGTGCTAACCAAAGGTTTTCTCATTCC
>CAIYQV010000161.1 GCA_903928365.1 uncultured Flavobacteriia bacterium | reverse complement strand
CTGCTGTATGCAGCATACTTCTCATTCGATTTATTGGAAGAGATCTGGAAATGGGCTAAAACGGGGTCTGTCCAGTTTAACCCGCTGAGTCGCGATTCATAGATATCGAACTGTCCACCGTTGTCACGGTGAATCAACATTTTCGTTCCATCGTAACTCATGTTATTGGAGACGTCATCTACCGGAGTATTCAATCCTCCGGATACTTGTTTAGGTGCAGACCATTTACTATCGACCAGGGAGGAGGTATAAATATCAGCATCGTAGCCGCCGACTTCATTAGCGGTATGTCCGTTTGGACGATTAGATGTAAAGACGATCTCGGCACCATCAGTAGAAACAGAAGGAGCGAAATCGTCGAATTCCGTATTCAGTGAACCCACATTGTCTACCCATGCGCGTGCAGGATTTGCTTTGAATGATTTGGCGGATTTGCACTCATTTTTTCTCTGGGTAACAAACTTCGCAAAATTGTCTGCCTTCTTGTAATTGGTTTCAAATGCTTCATACGATTTGATTGCCTCATCGAATTTTTCCTGAAGCTGATATGTGTAGCCCAGGTAGTAGGATAGAAAAGGATCACAAACAGGATCAAGTGTGTTTGCTTTTTGAATAAATTCGATCGATTTGTTGGGATCGGTTGAGTGCGCATAACACATTCCTATTTTGAAATTCAACAATCCATTGGAGGGGTTGAATTTTTGAGCAATCATGTACTCTTTGAGTGCTTTCAGGAAGTTTAATCCGGGACTTTGAACCTGAAAAACAGCTTCTTTTCCTAAAGCCAGAAATTCATCTCCTTTGGAAATAGCATCTTCCGCTTTTTTTAATCCTTCTTTGTCGTTTTTAAAATTTGCTGCCTTGAAATCGATGTTCTGAGCGCTAAAAGTGCTACAGAAAAATAGTATGATAAGTGTAAATACAGTTTTCATGTGGTTTATTCGTTACAGTTTGCAGAATAGTAGTTTTTTCCAACCTCGATACCCAATTCCTTAGCTTTATGCCAGTCTTCACAAGCACCTTCCAAGTCCCGATTCATTTCGCGTGCATTGGCGCGGTTCACATATGCATCACCAAAGTTAGGGTCAGATGAAACGGCTTTATTAGCGAATTCCAGTGCCTTCTTGTAGTCTTTTTGTTTGAAATAAATACCACTTAAATTAGAAGCTGCCGGAGCATATTTGGGATTGATCTCCAATGCTTTTTCGAAATCTTTTTTCGCATCGTCCAATCGGTTTTGTTCCATTTGAACCACTCCACGATTATTATATGCCATAAAGAATTGCGGATCTACAGAAATCGCTCTGTTGAATGCTGCCATGGCACCGGGAAAATCCTTTGCTTTCTTTTTTGTGGTACCGATGTTATTCAAGACAAACGCCAGTTTTGGATTCTTTTTAACCGCTTCTTCATAGTCTGCTATCGCTTTCGGATAGTCATTAAGCATGCGATAACAACTTCCACGGTCATTGTATGCAAATGCGAAATTATTGTCCAGTTCGATCGCTTTAGTGAAATGTTTGATCGCACCCTGATAATCCTTCTGCATGAATTTTAACGTTCCGTAATTATAGTACGCTCTGGAGCTTTTCGGATCGATCTGTAAGGCTTTATCGTAATCCTTTTCTGCCTTTAGGTAATCATTCATTCCCTGATACGAGCGCCCACGTTGAAAATAAGCTTTGGAATAATTAGGGTCTTTTGTAAGCAATTCATTCAGCGTTTTTGCTGCATCTGCAAACTTTTCACATTCGTTTTCAGCGACCCCTTTATTGTAATAGGCTGCCGTAAAGTTGGCGTCATTTCGAATGGATTCACTGAATGAAGTGATGGCTTCGTTGTATTTTTTTTGTGAAAAAAGTTCAATTCCTTTGTTGTATGCTTCCTGACTTTTGGCGACTGCTTCGTTTTGGAGGTTCAATGCTTTGATCGAATCCCGATAACGGATTTCGGAAGGTGTCATCTCATCAAGTTGACCGAAAAGACTTCCAAAGCAAGAAGCAAATACTGCGATTATGAGCGGTTTCTTCATGTGCATAGTTTCATTTTAGAAATGGGAACACCAAGATACAAACTATCAAAAACGAAGCGCCAATTAGTTTTCAACAACCTTAAAAATGTTACTTTTAGACCTTCATTAACAGACTATGTCAGAACAAGTATACATCATCGATGGAGTCCGTACTCCGATTGGAAATTTTGGAGGAACATTAGCAGGTGTAAGAGCAGATGATCTCGCAGCACATGTTTTAAAAGGATTGATGCTACGTCATCCGAATGTGGATCCGGAATGGATTGAGGACATTATTTTAGGATGTGCCAATCAGGCGGGAGAAGACAATCGAAATGTAGCTCGAATGGCAGGTTTGCTCTCGGGACTTGCTGTACGCTCTGGTGGTGAAACAGTGAATCGTTTGTGTGCATCAGGTATGGCAGCTACGATCAATGCTGCTCGCGCAATCAAGGATGGAGCGGGAGATCTGTACATCGCCGGTGGAGTCGAGCACATGACACGCGGACCTTGGGTAATCTCTAAAACTTCTTCTGCTTTTGGTCGTGATGCGCAAATGTATGATTCGTCTTTTGGTTGGCGTTTCATTAACCCTAAAATGGAAGAGCTGTACGGGGTTGATGGCATGGGGAATACGGCGGAAAATCTGGCGGAAATGTACCACATCGAGCGTGAAGCCCAGGATGCATTTGCAGCTTGGTCGCAACAAAAAGCAGCTGCGGCTCAGGCGAAAGGAATATTAGCAGAGGAGATCATTTCCGTGGAGATCCCACAGAAGAAAAAGGACCCTGTTATTTTCGATAAAGACGAATTCATTAAGCCTTCGACAACTATAGAAAGTCTCTCTGCTTTACGCCCAGCATTTAAAAAAGACGGGAGTGTAACGGCAGGTAATGCTTCTGGGTTGAATGATGGGGCAGCGGCGTTACTTATGGCATCCGAAACAAGAATCAAAAGTGCAGGAATGAAACCTTTGGCGCGTATTGTAGGTGCTGCTGTTGCTGGTGTCGAGCCACGTATTATGGGAATCGGACCTGTCTATGCATCACAAAAAGTATTGGAAAGATCAGGTCTGTCACTGAAGGATATGGACGTCCTCGAGTTGAATGAAGCATTTGCTGCACAGGTACTTGCTTGTACGCGCAAACTTGGATTAGACGACAAAGATGAACGCATTAACCCAAATGGTGGAGCCATTGCATTAGGTCATCCTCTTGGTATGTCGGGTGCCCGTATCTTATTGGCAGCAGGACGCGAATTACAGCGTTCGGGAAAAAGGTATGCCTTGGTCACCATGTGTATCGGAGTAGGCCAAGGTTATGCAACGATTATAGAACGTGCCTAACCAACTGCTTTTTGTTTTTTTACGTTTTTTCATGAGATGAAATACATTGGAGCGGTTTGTTTATTGTTTACCTTAATTCTGTTTTCCTGCAGAAAAGAGAAAACGAGCTGGTCTTCGAACTGGACTTTGCCCTTAGTGAATGATACACTCGATTTGTCTCATCAAATTAATGATTCAACACTTTCTGTTAATTCCTCTAGTTTTCTGGAAGTCGATCTGACAAGAACAGTTCTTGATCTTGGAATTGAAGATTTTCTTGAATTACCTGATACAACGATCGAACAATCGTTCAATAGTTCAGTTGGAGCCATAAATGTACCACCCGGATTTACGATTGTCAATCAGATCGAAGAACATACCCTTGATCTGGATGATGTGCAGTTGAAAAAGATCAGATTGACAGAAGGCCAGATTAAATTTACGGTGTTCAATCCAATTCCGACAAAATGTGATTTTACGGTTAAATTGCCAGGAGTGACAAAGGATGGAATCGAACTTGAACAACAATTTTCAGTTTCAGCGGCCAATGGAGCGACTCCGGGAAGTATGACCTCGATGATCGACCTGAGTGGTTATCAAATTGATCTCACAGGAATCACTGGTGCATCCTACAATGTGTTACAATCAATGCTAGTCGTAACGTCTGATCCTGCAGGCCCCTCTGTTACAGTAACAAGTGCACAGGAATTCAAGATCGAGGCAGCCTTCCAGCATGTTCGTTTGGATTATGCACGCGGTTACTTTGGAAACAGGGTCATTACCGATACGTCATCAATCGATTTGGAACCTTTGAAAAATCTGATAGGTGGGTCAGTTAATCTTCCAGCTCCAAATCTGGAGATCGATCTGGTAAATGGTGTTAAAATCGGAGCGAGAGCCACTATTTTATCACTTTCAAATACCAACGCTTCTGGAAATACCATGTCCTTGTCAGGGAGTTCGATAGGAACAACATTTTATTTGAATGAGCCAACAGGGACCTGGGGAACCTTACAACCGACCACCACTACACTTGCCTTCAATGGTACGAACAGTAATATTGAGAATTACCTTGAAAATATGGGGGCTACGCACCAGCTTGGTTACAAACTTGAATTGAATCCTTGGGGCAACGTATCGGGTGGATACAATGAAATTTTTCCGCAAAGTAGGTTGAAGGTGAAGGTTCGAGCTCAAATGCCACTGTCAATCGGTGCAGATGGATTAACCTTACAAGACACATTCGATCTCAATCTCTCTCAATCGACGGATAAAACGCATATCGGTTCTGGAAGTTTTGTTTTGACTGCGTCCAATACGTTTCCAATTAGTGCTGGCGTCACCTTATATCTTCTGGACGAGAATGGGTCATTACTTCATACCGTTGTGGGGACAGAACAGATCCTTTCAGGCACATTGGGCGGCTTGGATGTGCTATCAGGCCTATACAAGAAAGACTCTGAGTTAATATATACGCTAACAGAGCCTATGCTGAAAGATATAAATAAGGTGAAAAAGGTGGCGGTTCGAGCTGTCTTCAATACACCAGATAATACAGGTACGAATGTACAGGCATCTATTTCCGCGGGTTCCTATTTAGCGGTAAAATTGAAAACTCGGTTTGTGTTGAACACGGTCTACTGATGAGAAAGACACTAATTTTTATATGGCTGATTGTTAGTTCGCTATGTTCCAATGCACAGCAGGTGTTGCCCGTCCAGCATGACACCTTGTTCGAGCAAGGAAAATATGCAAACGAGTTGGTGCTTTCAGGAATCGCGGATTACAACTCCACGTCATTAGAGAATGATCTGATGAAAAGATTGCTGTACGGCGGAGTAATTACGGAAGGTATAAAAAATCACAGTTTTGGAAATCATGGCTCTCTCAATAGATTTGGTGCGGATATTACCGGTGAGTTTGAATACAAGAGTTATTCTTTGAAATGTTTTAAAAAGGATCAGATAGGTATGGTAGTCAAGGGTGGTTATTACAATTATGCTTCTCTTATTTACAGTAAAGATCTTTTCGGCCTTACGTTTTATGGTAATGATAAATACAAGGGAGAAACAGCTGATTTTTCGGGTACGCGATTTCTGGGAATGGCCTTTCAAAAAGTAGGATTGGGATTTTTCAATAAACAGTCTAAGAATTCAGTGACATTGAATGTGTATGCTATTTCCAATTATGCAGAGGGTAACATTTATTCAGGTCAACTCTTTCAGTCTGAGTCTGAGGATTCGGTAAGTTTGTCTTTAACAGGTAATGCAGATTTTTCAAGTTCCAATTCGTTCGTAAAGGGCTGGGGAGCGGGAGTTGATCTCGATTTTCGATTGCCTGTGAAAATGAGCGAAACACGCACAGCGATTGTACGTTTTGAGGCCAGAAATTTGGGCGTTTGTGCGTTCAGTGAGTCCCTAACACGTTATCAAGCAGATACGATAATTCATTTCCAGGGGTATACGCTGAATCAATTGTTTTCGAATTCCGAAAATGCATCAAACAAACTCAATGTATTGGACTCCTTGGGCGTGGATTCTTTAGGAGTGCGTAAGTGGAGATTTATACCTGCCTATATACAAATAGGCAAAATCGTTTCTGAGAATGATCCTTCCTCCGTTCAGACTTTCTATGGTATACGTATGTATGGTTTATCGGCATTTGCACCGATGTTATACGCAGGGGTTCATTATAGATTAGCAAAATACGCTGATCTTGGAATGAGTGCCTCTATTGGTGGTTTCGGTAAACTTCGATTTGGTCTTTATACCAATTGGAAATTTGGAAGTTATTCATTGGGTGTTGGTTCGGAAAATATAACAGGTATGTTCCAGAAAAATGCCAGGGGTGAGTCTATATCAATTCGTTTAAGATGCGTGTTGTAGGAATAGTGCTAATTGTTATCCTGTCGCTTTTCCAGCAGCGACTGGTCGCTCAGGTGGGGTTTTATAAACAATACTCCAGCAACGGGTATGATTATGGGAATGGCATCTGTCAAACATCTGATACAGGCTATCTCATTACCGGTGGATCTACGAGCTTTGTAGACGGCCCTTCTGAATTGTTTTTACTGAAACTGGACAGTCTGGGAGCTTTCCAGTGGTCGAATCATTATGGCGGTACTGAATCGGATGTAGGAGTGAGGGTCAAATCCATTCAGGGCATTGGTAATTTTGTAGCAGGTTACACGAATTCGTTCGGAAATGGAGCCTATGATTTTATGCTGCTTAAAACCGATTCAGAAGGAAACGAACAATGGCATAAGACTTATGGGACAGCCGCATGGGAAAGAGTATATGATGCGGCACTCACGAAGGATTCAGGAATGATTATGGTGGGGGAGACAACCAATACCTCTGACGGGGAACCAGATATGTATGTTGTGCGAACTGACAAAGAAGGAAACGAACTATGGTCGCGGCAGATAGGTTCAAACGGACCTGATCTTGCAAAAGTGATTGTGGCTGACCAGGATACTACCTTTATTATCGCAGGTCAATCGTATGTAGCAGATTCGTCGATGTATAAAGGTTGGGTGGCGCGCATGGATCACCATGGAACCCTTATTTGGGAAAAGAAATTAGGAAAGTACGGCAATTGTGTGATCAATGATGCTGTGATCGATGACAACGGACAGATTGCAGTGGTAGGAATGGTGGTCAGACCTCAGGGGGATACCTTGATTTTTGAGGGTAAAGCCTTACCTACAGGATATTTCGGAATTGAAACGCAGGCTAAATTGGATGGGGCGGTTTATTACGAAGGATTGTCGGCTTTTGGAAGTAGTGACAAGTATCTTACGGTACAGCGATTCAATAATCAGTATTCGTATGGAGGGTTCGATCTATCGATGGCCCAGAATAATTCAGGTTTGTCTTGGGAAATGAATGTCGGACAAGTCAATTACCTTCATGATGAATTGATGGGAGAGGTGATTCATACAAAAGATCATGGGGCAATTGTTGTTGGAAGTATCACAGAATCATGGATGGGGGGAAGCAATGTTTTTGTTTTCAAATACTATTTTGGTCAGCCGTTTACGAATAGTAACGATGATCAGACAACCCAACCGCTTGCTTCATTGCTGGATATGACAGGGGAAGAAATCAGCGTGTTCCCAAATCCGTTCACTGATAAGGTGTGGATTAACACTGAAAACAGCTCATTTGAATCCATTCAGTTCTATTCGCTTGCGGGATTATTGATCTCAGAAGTGAAAATAGAAAACAAAGTGGTGGATGTTTCACATCTGGAAGAAGGAAGTTACTTTATGCTTCTTCTTGACTTCGACCACAACCCTCGTGGACAGTGTCTTGTGGTTAAGAACTAGATCATTTTAAGGTGAACCATTCAATTCTAAGATTCCGGTAGGCATTGGTTTGACCGAAAGTCTCCAATCGAAAAGAAATGGAATCAAAAGGCACTTTTGTGTTGTATGATTGTTGAATACTGGTCCATTTATTCAATCGTTCAATCTGATTTCCAAATGGCTGAACAGCACTTCTGACCTTTGATCCTTTATTGAAATAGTCCATG
>CAIYQV010000160.1 GCA_903928365.1 uncultured Flavobacteriia bacterium | reverse complement strand
GAACAATTGAAAAAGGTTATAAGTCAGTTTGTTTCGGGTGGTCATAAAGTGCATATTCTCATCAATAATACCGGTGGACCAAAAGGTGGCGCAATTAAAGATGCCTCAACGGAGGAATTTATTCTTGCTTTCAACCAACATCTGGTATGTAATCACATTCTTGTTCAGGCACTCTATCCGGGAATGATCGAGGAAGGTTACGGTCGTATTATCAATGTGATTTCTACATCGGTCAAGCAGCCATTGCCAAACTTGGGAGTTTCCAATACCATTAGGGGAGCGGTTGCTAATTGGAGTAAAACGTTAGCAAATGAGTTAGGTGGATTTGGTATTACAGTGAACAACGTTTTACCGGGTGCAACGAATACATCAAGACTTCAGTCTATTGCATCTGTAAAAGCCCAGAAGCACAATGAGACGGTTGACCAGGTTTTTGAAGAAATGGCTTCGGAGACACCTATGAAACGTATCGCTCAGCCTGAGGAAATTGCTGCTGCCATTGCTTTTCTAGCATCGCCTGCCGCTTCTTATATTAACGGTATAAATGTGCCGGTTGATGGGGGTAGAACCAAGTCCCTGTAAGACCTATCGTATACAATTTATGTGACCGGTGATAAGCATATCCCGTCCGGAATTGGTTTTAAAATTGATCCGCCAAATATAGGTGCCGTCTTGCACTGGTAGTCCTTTGTAGGTTCCGTCCCATTGAAAATCCTGATCATCCGATTCGAAAAGGAGTTGGCCCCATCGGTTAAAAATCCGCACTTTCAATTCTTGCACACCAACTGTACTGGCTTCGAACAAGTTGTTAAATCTGAAGCCATCCGGCGTAAAGGTATTCGGCACATAAACATAGTAGCCTTCTTCGATCGAAATAGGTTTAATGATCGTGTCTTTACAGCCTTTTTCATCTGTGGCAATCAATGTGACATAATAGGTTCCTGGCTCAGCATAAGTGTTGTTAGGATGTACAATTGTCGAGGAATTGCCATCTCCAAAATACCACTGATAGGTGTTTCCGTTGGATGTTAAGTTTTGAAAGGTAACAGGTACATTATCGAACAACGTATGGCTCGTTACAATGAAATCCGCATTTGGTCGGACCACGCTGACGGTGCTACTTCCCGGAACACTAAAAGTCTGGCATTCATCAGAAACATTCACATGATAAGTGGTCGTTTGAGAAGGTTTGACCCAGATGGAAGCCGTTGTCTGGCCGGTTTCTACCCAGGCATAATAGTATTGACCATATCCTCCTGTCGCAGATACCGTTATTAATGCGCTGTCTCCAGGACAAATTTCAACATTCGGAGTTAGGGTGATGATGAGCGGTGGACTGGTGATCGTATACAAAATGTCAGCTGTCGAAGTGATGCCGCACTGATCGGTGATGGTGATCGTATAGGTAGTTGTCTGTGAAGGAGTGACGACTTCAGTGCTTTGATCCCCAATAAGTGCGCCGGTATCATCCGACCATTGATACGTATAATTTCCAGCTCCTCCTGTAACGTTTGTTTCCAGTTGGGAAGGTATGTAAGGACAGATTTCAGTGATGTCAGCGGACTCATTGATAACGATTGGTGGATAAACAGGGACATCAACAGTCCCGGATCCAGTAGCTGTTTGGTTTAGGCAATTGTCTGTGACCGATACAGTAAAAGTCTGCGTACTGGTAGGTGTGACAAAGATGGAAGAAGTGTTTTCTCCCGTGTTCCAGCTATAAGTATATGGGCCCACACCTCCGGCAGCGGCAGCCATCAATTCAACATCATCACCGGGACAAACTATGGTTCCGCTCTCGACACTTACAGTTACGGGCTGTACATCACCGATGCTCAAATCGACGACGATCGGGTTCACGTTGCCACATGGGTCGGTAATTTGAAAAGAAATAGAAATGGTCTCTTCACTTTCGGTAAGCGCATCGGCGAGTGCATCGAGCGTTAGAGTGACCGTAGATTGTCCTGCAGGAATGGTAATAGAGGTTGGAAGGGCCGTGTAATCCATTCCAGAAGTTGCAGTTCCAGATACCGTGATCGGAATGGTTAGTGCACTGCCTGTATTTCCGCCTCTTTCAATGGTGATAGTAGTGGATACGCAACCCTCTGCCATTTCATCCGGATTGGAAGGGAATGCAATCTGGGATAATTCATAACTTATCTCAACCGGTGTATTGGATGAAAGGGAATTTGCTTCAAGAAAAATACCGGAGTCATAAATGCCATCACCCACGTCAGCAATAGCCAGAATCAGGTGATAGGTTTCCCCACATTGGACTTTCGAGGAAGCTGTGAGCACGTCAGTAAAACCATCGTACTGAATGTACATTGGAGAAGAGTTGAAAGGACTGTTGCTGCCATCTCCATTGTTATTGAAATAGGCAGGATTAGTTACCTGATTGACATTGTTGATGGATACGATCGAACCGGATGGTAACCGGGCAATATTTTGATTCCCTGTAATTCCAGGACCGGATATGAAGAAACCGAAAACGTCGTTGTAGGAGGAATTATTCGGTGGCGCAAATTCAGGATATTCTTCGGATCCAAAAACATATTTGAAACGTACGGTATCGGAATAAGGAATGAAATCAAATTCCAGCGTGGCCGCATTATAGGTTTGTGTTCCTCCAATTATACCCGTGAGTAATCCGGATCCCCCATAACTATTATCTACTCCCGAGTTCGACTGGTCATTCGGGCCATGTGGTCCGGCGTCATTGTTGTACGTCGTGCCGGTGGTCATAACAATGCCACTCGCTATTCCTAAATTGGTTCCACTCGCTGTAAACTCGCTGATCGCGGACGGACTCCCATTGTAAAGGATATTGGAAACCGTTACCCCAGGACCAAGAAGTACATTTTGCACAAGCGATGAAGCAGGAGCGCCAGGGGTTGTAACAAGCTGTCCATAAACGCTGTAACGTATTAGGAAAGTGATAAGGATCAGTATGTTTCTGAATAACTTCAAATTTATTGAACAGCTAAGTCGGTTACGGTTGAGGTGCTTTCAAAAAGCACACCACTTTTGAATAACGTAAAAAGGTAGTTCTGTGTTGCTTTATTTTCAATTTATTTCAATGGATGAAAGGGACTTTTATTCAGGAATGAATTCCTTGTAACGAACAAAGGTTAAAATACATTCCCTTTTGTGCCATTAGATCTGTATGCTTTCCTCGTTCTTTAATCTCTCCTTTGGAAAGTACGATGATCTCATCTGCATTGCGTATAGTAGAAAGTCTGTGCGCAATAATCAGGGTTGTTCTGTCTTTCATGAGTATATCCAAGGCGCCCTGTACAAGTTTTTCCGATTCGGTATCGAGTGCCGATGTGGCCTCGTCAAGGATAAGAATAGCTGGGTTTTTTAAAACAGCTCTGGCGATACTGATCCGTTGTCTTTGTCCGCCTGAAAGCTTGCTGCCTCGTTCGCCAATGTTTGATTCGTATCCCATTTCCATAGCAGAAATGAATTCATGAGCGTTGGCAATCTTTGCCGCTTCGATGATTTCGTCCATGGTCGCCTCAGGCATTCCAAAGGCAATATTTTCTCTAACAGAGGCATTGAACAAGATGGATTCCTGAGAAACAATGCCGATATGACCTCTCAAGTCTCGTATTGAACAATTTTTGAGAGGTACATCATCAAAATAGATGGTGCCGTCAGTAACGTCATAGAATCTTGGAAGAAGATCGCCCATGGTCGACTTGCCACTTCCCGATTCACCCACCAGGGCAACACTTTTTCCTACTGGTAAATCCAGATTAATATTTTTTAAGACAAAGTCATCCTGGTATTTGAACGAAACGTTTTCATAGCGAATTCCACGGTTTAATTCGGGGAGTTTTATTGGGTCAGCGATCTCCGTGATTTTTTCATCACTTTCCAATATTTCATTGATTCTGTCTTGAGATGCTTTGGCCTTGTTGAGAAAACCAATGTTGGTAGAAATTCCCTGAATAGGTCGTAAAAGTTGTGAGAATACAATGATAAACGTAATGAAGACTTCACCTGTGAGTGTTTCTCCTCCTTTCATATCAATGATCATCGAGCCGCCAAACCAAACCAGGCTCAACATGACGCCTGCACCTAACGTCTCATTCAGAATAGGTGAAAGATCACGTTTCCTGAAGGTTTTAGTGATGAGTTGCTGATGTTTCAGGTTGACTTTCTGAAATGCCGAATAGATCTGGTCGATCGCATTGAAGGCTTTTATGATGCGAATTCCTCCCAGCCCTTCATCAATGCTCGAAAATAGCAATCCCATCTGCTCTTGTCCACTCTTGGCGGTTTTCTTCAGGCTTTTACCAATGCGTGAAATAACGAGTGCTGATACCGGCAACAAAACAAAGGAAATAGCTGTGAGTTGAGGACTAAGGTAGATCAATGTTCCCACATTGATGATGATGGCTATGGGCTCACGGTAGATCAGTTCAAGTATGGCAACCACCGCAATTTCGATCTCTCCAACATCACTGTTCATCCGTGCCATGATGTCTCCTTTACGCTCATTGGTGTAGAAGGATAAGGGTAGGATCAACGCCTTGTGAAAAAGCTGATTCCGAAGATCGCGTACGACCGCCATTCGCAATTCGGATTGATGCCAAACAGCACCATAGCGAAAAAGATTTTTCAGGAAAAAAGCCAGAAAAACAGAGATACAAACAAAAAACAGCGCTTGTTTGGGGTCAGTATTGACCATTTCCTGCATGAAGTATTGATATTTGTCCTTGGTGTAGCTGATAATCCCTCCAACACTGCCATCCCACACAGGCTTGATCAGATCATATTGCTTTTTTGGATTGAATATCAGTTGCAGGAAGGGAATGAAAAGTACCAGTGAAAGTAAATTGAACAGCACGAACAATAAATTGCACAGGATCACGAGAATGGCTCTTCCGCGGTAAGCGAAGGTATATCTGTAGATCTGAAGGATGTCTTTCATCGGAACAAAGATAAGTTTTGTTTCTCACGGGTGTTTCAACGGCAGCAAGTATTCGTATTTTTGCGGCATGGGTTCGATTCGACAAAACAAGATCGAAGGGGTCATTCAGGAAGAAATGGCGCTTTTTTTTCAGAAGAATGCAAGAGAGGTATGTCTCGGGGCAATGGTTTCGGTGACGGCAGTCAGAGTGACAGCAGACCTTTCATTGGCTAAATGTTACTTATCGGTTTTTGCCGGTCCTGATAAGAAAGTGGTCGTTGAAAACATTCGGCAGCATACGGGGAAGATCAGAGGTGAAGTGGGCAAGAGGCTAAAAAATATGCGTAAGATTCCTGATCTTGCTTTCTACATTGATGATTCCATGGATTATGCAGCAGAGATCGATTCACTGCTCAAAAAGAAATAGGTTATTAACGT
>CAIYQV010000159.1 GCA_903928365.1 uncultured Flavobacteriia bacterium | reverse complement strand
GATTCCTTCAATAAACTTCTAAACGGCGTAATTAAAGAGATTCAATGGAGGCTTGATCAATAGATCTCGTGAGTCATTTTCATTTTGATCCCCAAGTCGCTCATAATACTTTCATGGTAAGTTTTACTGACGCTGATGAATTGCTTGTTCACTTCCAGAGAGTTTCCATTTACCTTTTCAATGGCATCTATATTTACGATGTATGAACGATGCACCCTTTTGAAATTCGTAGGAAGTTTACTCAGGATGCCATCCATCGAAGAATAAAGCATAATTCGTTTTTGTTTAGTGTGAATAGTCACGTATTCACTGGACGATTGAATATACTGAATCTCGGGAATCAGAATTTTTTGATATACACCTTTATCCTTTATGAATAGGAAGTCATTTTTTGGTCCGTTTTTAAAGGAAGTATGCAACTTTTGAACACATTTCGAAAAACGCACAGGTGAAATTGGTTTCAATAAATAGTCGCTTACATCCAGATTGAATCCGTTTACAGCATACTTTTCATTTCCTGAAACAAGTACGATCCTTGAAGATGGTTTGAATTCCTCCAGAAAATCGATTCCACTCATTTCAGGTAGTTCTACGTCAAGGAAGATCAGATCTACATGTGTGCCATTTAAAAAAGGTAAAGCCTCTTGAATGGAAGAAAATTCATTGATCAATTCTAGTTCGGGTGTCTGTTCTGCAAAGTCTGCCAAAAGTTGGCGACTGACAGCATCGTCATCGATAATAATGCAATTCATAATGTGTGGTTTAAATGTAAATCCGGTAGTTGTATGACCGAAGTGTGATGCAAAGGTAGGTTAAGTGTTCTCGCTTTCAGTATGATTTGGTTTAAAAAAAAGATACGTTTACTGAAATAATTCCAAAGGTGACATTGTAACTCGTAATCTTGTCAAAAAAAAAGGCAAGAATGAGGATCATAATTATAGAAAATGACCCGGTCTTTTCATCGGTACTAACAGAGCACCTTCGGGACAGTGGTCACGAGGTCTACCTGTTTGAATCAATCTGTGCCTTTGAGTCTGTTTTGAGAATGCTGGATCCTGAGGTGATCGTTACAGATCTTTTATTGTCTGGAGTGACCGCTAAAGAATTGGTAGATTTTTACAGGCAATTCGAATGTCCGATTTATGTAATGTCATCAATTGACAAGGATGACCTTACCTATTTTGCTGAAGAGGTCAAGGCAAAAGGTTATTTTCATAAACCGTTTCATTCTGATTTGCTGATAAATGAGTTGTTGGAATTAAGTTAATTGAAGATTAAAGGTTTTAAAATATGTATAAAAATCTGAATGTTTATTTAATTGAGGATGAACCCGAGCAAGTTAGTTCGCTTAATAGGTTGATAAAAAAGATTGGTCACAAAATAGCAGGGCATTCAACCACAGCAATTGATGCCAATCGTAAGGTTTCAGAAATCCATCCTGATATTATTTTGTTGGATGTGAATCTCAATGGTAGAATGAAGGGGATGAGTATTGCCAAAAGATTGAGTGCCTCGGACAATATTCCAATCATTTTAATGACAACCTCACCCGATGAAATTTCTATTAGTGAAGTTGAGAGAATCGGCAACTTTGGAATGCTTCAAAAACCAATTGATGAAGTAAGTTTGAAACGAGAAATCGATTTCTCCTTCGAACGATTCGAGAAACTAAATAAGTTAAAACAGGAAAATGTAGATTCTAAAATTCACCTTAAGGAGACAGAACAGTTCTTCGAACAAGTCGTGAATAATGTGAGTGATATTATTTACCGGATCGATCTGGAAGGCAATTTCACGTATTTGAATCCATCGGCTATTAAAAGTACAGGGCTTGAGGAGGAAGCACTCTATCAAACTAAATTTACAGACATCATTAAGGGGAATTACAAAAGAAGAGCTTCTGCATTTTTCCAAGGTTTGATCAAAAAGGAAATTCAGGATGCCTATTTGGAAGTGCCCATCTTTTTAAAAAACAGACAGGAAATCTGGCTGGGTCAGAATATACATCTCCTTCGTCGAAATGCAAAGATAGTTGGATTCCAGGTGGTTGCACGTGACATTACAAGGGAGATCCAATATAAGGAAGAGTTGATCAAAGCCAGAAAAAACGCAGAACATACGGCTGAATTGAAGTCACAGTTCCTGGCGAATATGAGCCACGAAATACGTACGCCATTGAATGGAATCGTGGGAATTATTAAACTATTGGAGCGGACCCCGTTGAATGAAAAGCAACAAAGCTATCTTCGTGCAGTAAGCACTTCTTCAGATCAGTTGATGGGTATTATTAACGATATACTTGATCTTTCCAAAATTGAATCCGGGAAATTGGAGGTCAATAAGGTGGAATTCAATTTTAATGAGCTGGTTCGATCGTTGATCGATGTGATGGAGATCAAAGCCGGAATGAAAGGACTTAAATTGAGCTATCACATTGATGAAGAGCTTCCCGAGGTTCTGATGGGGGATCCGGTGAGTTTAAACCAGATTCTCTATAATTTGCTTGGTAACTCCCTAAAATTCACACAGGAAGGACAGATTACACTTAAGGTGCTTTTAAGAAAAGAATGCAATAATGACAAATGCACTCATGTAGAATTAATTGTGAGTGATACGGGGGTAGGTATGAAAAAGGAGGTTCAGGAAAAGATCTTTGAAGCGTTTACTCAAGCGGAAAGTTCTACTACTCGGCAGTTTGGGGGCACAGGTTTGGGATTGACCATCGTTAAAAAATTGATCGATCTTCAAAACGGTTCTATTTTCGTTGAGTCAGAAGAAAATGAGGGTACAAATTTTCATGTTCATCTGTGTTTTGATAATTGTAAAGTCAGGTCTACCCATGAGAAGTTGAATCAAGTGTTGGATTTTTCGGAGCTTGCAAATAAGCATATTCTGGTTGTTGAAGATAATTTTGTGAATCAACTTGTCACAAAAGACTTATTGGAGGATTTGGGTAGTTTAGTGACGATTGCAGAGAATGGTTTGGTAGCCCTTGAAAAATTAAACGAATCGAGGTTTGATCTTATTTTGATGGACATGCAAATGCCTGTGATGGATGGTTTTGAGACGATGAAGCGCATTAGATTGGATCCGTTATATAGCTGTGTTCCAATTTTGGCTTTAACGGCAAATGTGGTTAAATCTGAGATAGAAAAGTGTATCAATAGCGGAGCATCTGGATACCTTTCAAAACCGTTCGTTCCTGAGGATCTTTTCTCCAGGATAAAGAATTTACTGGAAGAGGAAGCATCCACGATCCGTTCGAAAACGATCAATATGGATACGCTTTCATCCTATACCAATGGGAAAGAGTCGCTTACGATGTCTACACTTCAGGAATTAAATAAAGTGTTCTTAGCGGAGATGAAGGATGTAGAATTATTGATGGCAGAAGAGGATTACAGGAATGTCAGGTCCAAAATGCACAAATTAAAACCAAACTTCCAGATGATCGGTTTGAATGGGCTTCACGATCTGGCTAGACAAGCTGAAAAGACGGAGGATCATGTTGAATTAAAAGGGATTTTGGCGATAATCCTTAACGGGATGCCGGATATCATTCAGCAAATAGAAGAGGAATATGCTGCTTTAGAGAAAAAATTAACGGAGGCTAAATAGAACGCCGGGTTCAGAAAAATTCCTTAAGTAAGATCTCCTTCGTTGTTCCCTGAGGATAATGTTTCATTTGATTTTGTCTGGAATCGATTCCCATGATGCCAATTTCTTCCTCTACACAAAGGTCCAGGTCGTGTGTAGAAATGATCACACTTTTATGGGAGAGTTGGCTAGCTTTTTTTAAGATGGAAAGAAGGGTGCGCTTATTCCCATAGTCCAGAAATGCTGTAGGTTCATCCATTAAAATAACCGGGGTATCCTGAGCAAAGGCTCTCGCAAAAGCGGCTAATTGTCGCTCACCATCGCTCAATTCGGTTAGTCCGCGGTCTTTTTTCTCAGATAAATTGAATAGTTCAATAGCGCCCTCAGCCGCGACAAAATCTGTATGATGATATCTGCCAAGTAGACCTGTATACGGACTACGGCCAAGTAAAACATACTCTGTGACGCTCAGGTAGGGAATTGCAACTTGGGTAGAACCGACGAACGCTATCATCCTAGATAATTCACTTTCTGTGATCGAACCTATTGCCTTATTTTCAATAGTGAAATTTCCTCCAAGGGTTGGAATGACTCCGCACAATGATTTTAGAAAGGTTGATTTACCGGAACCGTTCTTTCCAATGAGGGCTGTCAATGTGCCGACTGCGATCTCCAGTTGACCGATGTACAGCAACGTTTCCTTGTATCCGATTTTTCCGTCCGTTATCTTGATCATGCCCAACGTTTTAAGATCAGGTAAATGATGATAGGTGCTCCAATGAGTGATGTAAGTGCATTTACCGGTACAAGGAAATAAGGTTCAAGAGTCTGGATAAGCACATCAGCAAGTAGGAGAAAACTTCCGCCGATCAGAAAGCATCCTACAAGTAACTTTAGGTGTGAAGCCGTTTTAAACAGCATTTTCGCCATGTTTGGAACCGCCAGTCCTACAAAAGCAATTGGACCGCAAAAAGCAGTGATCGTACCACTTAAAACTGCCGTGATCAAGATGGTGAGAAATCTAAAGTGTCTAATGTTAATTCCTAAGAGGGAGGCATGATCTTCTCCGAGAACAAGCGCATTGAGCGGCTTTATCAGAAAGAGACAAGTTGCGAGTGCCATTGAAATAATTCCCAAAAAAAGTCCCAGTTGATCGAAATGCGTATTTTGAAGTGAGCCCATGGTCCACATGGTGTAGGCGCGCAATTCCTGTGCTGATGCAGTAGCTTCCAAAGTGGTGATCACTGCTCCAGCCATACTTCCAAGCATCAGTCCTACAAGTAACAAAGAGATCTGTGTTCTGATGCGAACCGATGAAATAAGAATGATGACCCCAAAAAGAATTGCTCCCAGGAATGCCAGCAGGATCATGCCGTAATCGTTTAGAAAAAAATGAATTCCAGTGAGCGACCCAATGGCGACGAAAAGACTGGATCCACTGCTGATGCCCAGTACATAGGGTCCTGCAAGAGGGTTGTTGAACAAGGTTTGCATTAATAACCCACAAACGGATAAGGCCGAACCGGCAAGCAATGCGGTCACGGCACGTGGGATCCTGAATTCACGCATCACCAACTGACTGGTATCATTTGAATCGTAGTTGAAAATACTTTCAATAAAATGTGTGAACGATACGTGATAGCTTCCGCAGAAAAGATCAAGATAAAAACATCCCATGAGAAGTACTGCCAGCACTATTGCCCAATTACGGAATCGTTGTGCTGCAGAACTCATCTCAGTGGTGCGTAAAAGTGAAGCCCTTTCGGGTCTTTGTTTTCAAAAATAGTTAGCAGATCTGAAAGAACCTTGTCTGGTTGGCAAGCTGCTGTTTCCCAGTATTTATTCATGTTTGACGAATAGCAATAGACCTTTTTTGCGGAAAAGGCTTTGAAATGAATCGCCTTAGGTTGCTTTTGTTTTAGTTCTGAGTAGGATGCTGCTTCCGGATTGATCCAAATATTACTTTGGCGATTATCAGTGAATACCTTCTCCGGTGTAAGAGAGAGGCTGCCTGTTCCACGAGTGTTTTTATAGGTGTAATTTCCTCCTGCGTCAGCAATCAACTGCGCCTCATAACTGTCACCCGCAGGACAAAACCAGATCTCACCTGTTTGATTTCCGGAAAATACGTTGGTTTTCAGTTTGTTCTTCTTTGATGCGGCTTTTAGTCGGTTGTAGTTTTCAGCGGTTTGATTGAACAATGCAATTGCGTTTCTCTCTTTTCCTAACAGGTAACCATAGACCTTCAGCCATTCTGCCTTCCCAAGTGGATGTTGTTCTTTCCAGTCGAGGATGGGGAGACACACCAAGCCTGCAAGGGCCAGTTCCTTTTCATGTGGAAAGTCTTTGCCAAAACTACTATAGCTGATCAACTGGGCTTTACTCAATAAGATGCGTTCCACAGAAAGTTGGTCCTGATTTCCAAAGTCGATGATCTTTTCAGATGCGATGCGTGCAAGGACTTTGCTGTTGTACACGGTTCTTCGGTCGGAAACACCACAAATTCGATCTTCCTGATGCAATAAACTCAGCATGCCAATGTCGGTGCCTGCAAGTGTTAGCATGCGTTGGACGGGTGTTTTGATCCAGGTGCAGCCTGGAGGAAGTTGGGTAGGTTTATCTTTCGAAAGTATAAAGTGCCATTGGCGACCGCCTTTTTCCCCGATACTGAGTTGGATACCGATTGCCAGTGAGTCTATGCGAAAATTCTCGGCATAGGCTAACGTGATCGGATCTTTATGCGAAAGAGAAGCGGTTTGTTCGGCACATGAAGTTAACAGAACAAGAATAAAGAATATGATGCTGAGTTGTCTCAATTCACAAAGCCAAAATGCAGCTCAAATTTAAGCAAAAAAAATCCCGGACGTTTGCCCGGGATTCCTATGATGGTGTTTGGATTATTCTCCAACAACTTCAAATTTGAAAACAGGTTTCACACCTTTGTGAAGGTTCGCTTCAGCTTCGTATGTACCTACTTCTTTGATCGGCTCGTCTTTGATCTTCAAAGATTTACGATCGATGTCGAAACCAGCTTTTTTCAATGCTTCAGATAGCTGAACAGTGTTTACAGATCCGAAGATCTTTCCGTTCTCACCTGCTTTTGTAGCGATTGAAACAGTCAATGCTTCCAATTTACCTGCAAGCTCTTGAGCTTCAGCTAACATTTTGGTTTCTTTGTGTGCTTTTTGACGCATTACCTCTTCGTGTGCTTTTTTCGCAGAGGCAGTAGCCAAAATAGCGTATCCCTGAGGGATAAGGAAATTTCTTCCGTAACCAGGCTTTACACTA
Source organism: uncultured Flavobacteriia bacterium (assembly GCA_903928365.1). Taxonomy (GTDB): domain Bacteria; phylum Bacteroidota; class Bacteroidia; order Flavobacteriales_D; family Crocinitomicaceae; genus M0103. The sequence continues at coordinate 2,662 of CAIYQV010000159.1, read as the reverse complement.
ACGATCTCGTTTGCATAACCCAGCTTGTCAACGTTCTTTTTAAGAATTACTTCCATGATTCTAATTGATTAAATGTGGAACAATTGGGTTTATTTCAACATGTCGCCAACGTATGGCAAAACAGCGATGTGACGAGCACGTTTGATCGCTTTGTTAACTTTCTTCTGGTATTTCGCAGACGTACCTGTGATACGACGTGGAAGGATCTTACCTTGCTCATTCACCAATTTCAAAAGGAAGCTAGCATCCTTGTAATCGATGAATTTAATTCCGCTCTTTTTGAAACGGCAGTATTTTTCTTTTCTGATCTCGATGTTAATCGGAGTCAAATAGCGAATATCGTTCTGTGACATTTGTTTAAAAATTAAGTGTTACTGATTAAGCTTCAGCCGGTGTAGCTTTCTTCTCACCACGCTTCGCTCTTCTTTTTTCAGCGTACGCCAGGTGATCTTTGTCCATTTTCACGGTAAGGAAACGCATCACACGCTCATCACGCTTAAATGATACTTCAAGATCAGCTACCGCTTTTCCATCCGCTTCGAACTCTACCAAAAAGTAGAATCCTGTAGATTTTTTCTGAATAGGATATGCCATCTTTAGCAATCCCCAGCTCTCAGAGTGCTTAACTTTTCCACCCAATGACGAAATTTCGCCCTCGAATTTTTGCACTGCTTCCTTTGCCTGATCCTCAGACAAAACGGGAGTTAAAATGAAAACAGTTTCGTAGGAATTCATAATTAAACTATTTGTTATTAATACTAATTTACCGCACAGCCATGCTTAGCGGGGTGCAAATATAGACAATTATTCTTTTTGAAGAACAAAGATAGTGGGAGATTTAATCGTTTAAAGAAAATTGAACTCTTTCACGTGAATTGGAACAATGAACAAAGAACAAAGATCAAAGAACAAAGACAGGCCTTGTTCCTTCTAAATTGTTCGGTAGAGATTTTCACACTTGAAGAAAATCGAACTTTTTCAGTTGAATTGAAATTATAATTATGGTGTAGGGAAAATCCTTGTTCCTTGTTCCTTGCTCTTTGCTCAATCGAAAACAGCGTACTTTCTTCCATTTTTCCTTCTCTCAAATCCTATTGTTTTCTTAAATTCGCAGTGCAGAAGACAGGAACGAATCTACTCCACTTCATGTGTGTTAAGTTCTTGCCTGAAGAATAGAAAATGACCAATAAACATAACATCTCAGTATGAGCAATTATCAGGAATACCTTAAAGAAATTGAAGAAAGAAAAGCACAAGGATTACATCCAAAACCGATCGATAGTGCTGAATTGTTGAGTGAAATCATCGCTCAGATCAAAGATGCAGGTAACGCCCATCGCGCAGAATCACTGAAGTTCTTTATCTATAACACCTTGCCGGGAACAACTCCTGCTGCTGGTGCTAAAGCCCTTTTCTTGAAACAAATTATTCTTGGTGAGGAAAACGTAGCTGAAATTACGCCAGCTTTCGCTCTTGAATTATTGTCTCACATGAAAGGTGGACCTTCCATCGGTGTTTTATTGGACTTAGCGTTGAGCGAAAATGCGGAGGTTGCTAAAAACGCTGCTGAAGTATTGAAAACACAAGTGTATTTATATGATGCAGATGCCGATCGTTTGAAAGTGGCATACGAAGCAGGTAATGCAGTAGCAAAAGATATTTTGGAAAGTTATGCGAAAGCAGAATTCTTCACAAAACTTCCTGAGGTGCCTGAAGAAATAAAAATTGTAACATTCATCGCCGGTGAAGGAGATATTTCAACGGATCTGTTGTCTCCGGGAAATCAAGCGCACTCGCGTTCGGATCGTGAACTGCATGGTAAATGTATGATCACACCAGAAGCGCAAGCAGAAATTACGGCACTCAACGCACAGCATCCGGATAAAAGCGTGATGCTGATCGCTGAAAAAGGTACGATGGGAGTAGGGTCATCGCGTATGTCGGGAGTGAACAACGTGGCGCTTTGGACAGGAAAACAAGCTAGTCCGTATGTTCCTTTTGTAAACATTGCACCAATCGTTGGAGGTACGAATGGTATTTCCCCGATCTTCCTTACAACAGTTGATGTGACCGGTGGTATCGGTCTTGACTTGAAAAACTGGGTAAAGAAAACAGATGCGGAAGGAAATATAGTGCGCGATGAAAACAATGAGCCTGTTCTAGAGCATGCGTATTCAGTAGCGACAGGAACAGTTCTAACCATCAACACAAAAACAAAGAAATTATATAACGGCGATCAAGAACTAATCGACATTTCGAAAGCATTGACGCCACAGAAAATGGAATTCATCCGTGCAGGCGGATCGTATGCAATCGTTTTCGGTAAGAAGATTCAAACGTTCTCAGCAAAAACATTGGGAATTACAGCTCCAACCGTATTCGCTCCTTCGAAAGAAATTTCAAATGACGGACAAGGATTGACTGCTGTGGAGAAGATCTTCAACCGCAACGCAGTTGGAAATACACCAGGAAAAGTATTACATGCTGGATCGGATGTTCGCGTGACTGTAAACATCGTTGGTTCGCAAGATACAACCGGTTTGATGACAGCACAAGAATTGGAATCCATGGCGGCTACTGTGATCTCTCCGATTGTGGATGGAGCATACCAGTCTGGATGTCACACGGCATCTGTTTGGGACAAGAAGGCGCAGGCAAACAT
>CAIYQV010000158.1 GCA_903928365.1 uncultured Flavobacteriia bacterium | reverse complement strand
GCAACGTACAATACTCCGTCCGAAGTTTGTGTCATTGAAGAAATATATGGGCTTGCTCCTGCATCGATGTATGAATCAACTCTTGACCACTGATTTCCTCTATTTTCTGAAACGAATAAACCTCCGGAAACACCACCTGCCCAAACCATGGTTCTGTCAGCGCGGTCAACCTGAATTGCTCTCGTTCGTCCTCCAATATTGTCTGGACCTTGTTCCATCCATGAAACAGCCTTGCTTTTTGGGCTCATTCGGAATTGCTTGCGTATTACCTCAAGCTTTTCCGGAGTGATCGGCTGACCGGTAGATTGATCGATGTATCTTGCTTCGAGCCATTTTCTGGCATCATCAGCGGTTTGAGCTTCAAGGGAGGGTAATCCCTTTTTGGAATAAGCCCCTTTGGTTGTAGACTTGCTCCATGGCATTACGGCAAGGGTTGCAGCTAGAGCCACAAGACTTACAGAACCGATGATCAAACTGTTACGTTTCATATGTTATGTAGTTGTTTCGTTTTAAAAGCACTATAGCGACCGCCAAGATAACAATTATTATTGAAAGCAATTGTCAAATTGAAGCGATATTATCTTTTTACAAAAATACGAAATTCAGGCACTTCAGTTTTTTTGTTTTAAGTCAATTTAATTCAAAAATATACAGGTCTAGAAAAGGTGTTTTTCGGCATGATACGAACTTCTAACCAAAGGGCCGCTTTCTACATATCTAAACCCCATTTTCAATCCTAATTCTTTGTATTCTAAAAACTTTTCAGGGGTAATGAACTCTGCAACCGGAAGATGTTTTGGTGTTGGTTGAAGGTATTGACCAAGCGTCAAAATGTCAACTTGAACACTTCTAAGATCTTCCATTGTTTCAATGACCTCTTGTTCCGTTTCCCCGAGCCCAAGCATTACACCTGATTTTGTGCGCATGCCACCCTTTTTTAGTCTGAAAAGTACTTCAAGGCTTCTGTCATATTTGGCTTGGATGCGAACTTGTTTTGTGAGTCTGCGAACTGTTTCCAGATTGTGAGAAACGATCTCAGGTGCAACATCAATGATCTTTTGAAGATTCTCCCAATGGCCGGCAAAATCTGGGATGAGTGTTTCCATGGTTGTGCCCGGAGACTGATTTCTGACAGCTCGTACCGTCTGAGCCCAAATTTCTGAACCACCATCTTTCAAATCGTCTCGATCAACAGATGTGATCACGGCATGTTTAATACCCATGGTTTTTACACTGTGCGCAACCTTGCCCGGTTCAAATTGGTCCACTTCTTCAGGCTTACCTGTTTTCACTGCACAAAAGCCACATGAGCGCGTGCATATATTCCCCAGGATCATGAAGGTGGCAGTTCCTTCTCCCCAGCATTCCCCCATGTTGGGACAACTACCGCTTTCGCAAATTGTATGCAGGTTGTGCTCGTCCACTAAGGCACGTACCTTTTTGAAGTTCTCACCTGTAGGCAGCTTTACACGCAACCATTTCGGCTTTTTAATTCGGATTTCATTCTCCTTATGTGAGATCGATTCACTCATAGATCAATGCTTCGGTATAAATGACAAAATTAAGGACAAAAGGTTCGTGAGGAAAGTAATTTGGGTAGAATAACGAAGAAAAAGTACCTTTACCACTTCTTAATGAAACAGGAATTCTCTCAAATGTATGGCAACCGCGAAAATTGAATACAAAGGTGGGTTAAGAACGGAATGTACGCATCTTTCTTCAGGCACCGTAATAAGCACGGATGCACCTTTAGATAATAAAGGTAAAGGTGAGTTTTTTTCGCCTACGGATCTGGTGGCTACCGCATATGCCTCCTGTATGTTAACAATCATGGGGATCTATTGTCAGGAACATGGGATTATGATGACAAGTGGATCAGTTGAAGTGGCAAAAATCATGGAAGCCTCGCCCAGAAGAATTGGTAAATTAATGATCCAAATGGATCTGCGTCAAAACAATTGGGACAGCGAGACAGCTGAGAGAGTTATTCGCGCTGGAAAAGCTTGTCCGGTGGCAAAAACGTTGGGAGAAAATGTGGAAGTAGAATTAGAGATCCTTAGCTGATGAAAAAAGAGTATAAAGAATTCAATAAACCGTACCGCAAAAAAGATCAGGATAATTTGATCTATGGAGTTAGGGCGGTAATCGAAGCAATACGTGCAGATCGTGAGATCAATCGCATCCAGATTCAGAAGGGCATGAACAAGGATCTCTTTATGGAACTGAAGGAGGCTCTGAAAGGTAAAGATTTTCAACTTCAATTTGTTCCCGTCGAAAAATTGAATGCAGTATGCGAGGGTAATCACCAAGGCGTAGTGGCCTATGTGTCTCCGATCACTTATGGCGAAATAGAACCGTTTGTAGAAGAATTACTTGAAAAAGGTGAAAAACCTTTCATATTGGTTTTGGATCGAATTACGGATGTAAGAAATTTTGGTGGTATCGCCCGAACTGCGGAATGTCAAGGGGTACATGCGATCCTGATTCCTTCAAAAGGTTCAGCTTTGGTCACTCCGGATGCCATTAAAACATCTGCGGGGGCCTTGAATCGTTTGAAAGTATGTAAAACGAATGACCTTAAAAATTCACTGTTTTATTTGCAACAATCAGGACTTCGTCTGATTTCATGTACCGAAAAAACCAAGATTCCTCTCTATGAAGTTAACCTGAGAGGGGCCGTTGCGGTCATTCTTGGTTCTGAAGAAGATGGGATTACTTCTGATCTCTTAAACATGTCTGATATTAAGGCACGAATTCCAATGAAGGGTGAGATTTCTTCCTTGAATGTGGGAGTGGCTGCAGGTATGATCATGTATGAAAAAACGCGCCAGGAACTTTACGGATAAGCTTTTTGCTTTTTTCAGGCAGCATATCATTTTCCTGTCTATTCTTTCAGTCGGACTTGCACTTCGATTGGTATTCATATCGTGTCAAGGACTTTCAAATGATGAGTTGAGTGCCTGGTATCGAACACGCTTTGATACGTGGTCTTCATTTTGGCAATGGGGAGTAAAGGCAGGGGATATGCATCCTTTCTTCTATCAGTTTTTATTACACTTCTGGAT
>CAIYQV010000157.1 GCA_903928365.1 uncultured Flavobacteriia bacterium | reverse complement strand
TGACCTTGCAATAAACTGTATATCAGGCATTTGAGATATAATTTCTTTGGATAGCGCGATTTTCGATCGTATCACAATACCCGTCGCATCCTTTAGTAATCCCGGCAATAACATAACCGGTTCTTTTGTGACATCCACGCAATCAAAGCCAAAAGATCGAAGACGTTCTTCTAATATTGAATGAATGGTGTCAATAAAATAAACTTTTCCCTTCATGATGATCTGGTGTTTTGACAAAGGTACGATTATTTGAAATCACCTCTCTATCATATGTCACGATACGAATGGCGCAAAATTCTATAAAATCGATTGAAACGCGAAAAAACCGGCCTCTATAAATAAACTCTCCTACATTTTTTAAACACGCCGCTATAGATTTCAAATAAACACCAGGTAAACCCTCTTAAACCGGCTTAAAATCAATATTAGCGACCTAAATGAATCAAAAGAACGGAAACATCACTTGGTGAAACACCTGAAACGCGTGCGGCTTGTCCGATTGTTCGGGGTTTGATCTTCTTTAATTTTTCTTTGGCTTCTAAGGAAATACTTTTAATATCATCGTATGACAACTTCTCAGGTATCACTAAATCTTCTAAACGAGCCAATTTGTTAGCTTGTTCTTCTTCTCTTTCAATGTAACCTTCATACTTGAGTTGAACCTCTGTTTGAATTAAAACATCTGCATCTTCTGCTGCTGCTGTATCTGCTGCTATTTTTGCCTCTGGACAAACCAACAATAAATCTTGTAAATTAATGTGTGGTCTAGTGAGTAGACTGGTGATTTTCACTTGTTGAGTAATGGGAGTTGATTCCTTCTGTATGAGAAGAGGATTAGCCTGCTTAGGCGTGATTCCTATTTTCCTCAATTCTTTTTTCAGCCAATTCGTTTGATTTACTTTATGCTGAACTTTTAGCAAGCGCTCATCATCCGCTAATCCAATCGCGTGTCCAAGGGGTGTTAGGCGCTCATCCGCATTATCCTGTCTCAATAATATTCGAAATTCAGCTCTGCTTGTAAACATACGATAAGGCTCATTCGTTCCTTTGGTAATTAAGTCATCAATCAAGACACCAATGTATGCATCGCTTCTTGATAAGATAAAAGGATCTTTCTCTTTTATTTTAAGATGTGCATTTATTCCAGCCATTAAGCCTTGACAAGCGGCCTCCTCATATCCCGTTGTTCCATTGATTTGTCCAGCAAAATATAAACCCTCAATGCGTTTTGTTTCTAACGTATGTTTTAACTGAGTAGGAGGGAAGTAATCGTATTCTATCGCATATCCAGGTCTAAACATCTTCACGTTTTCAAAACCAGGTATGGTTTTCAAAGCTGCAAGTTGTACATCTTCCGGTAAGGAGGTGCTAAACCCGTTGACATAAATCTCTACTGTTTGCCAACCCTCTGGCTCAACGAAAATCTGGTGTCGGTCTCTATCCGCAAAACGATTTATTTTATCTTCTATACTTGGACAATACCTCGGTCCCGTGCTTTTTATTGATCCATTAAACATCGGAGAACGGTCGAAACCTGTTCTTAGTAATTCGTGTGTTTGGATATTCGTATAGGTAATGTAACAAGGGATTTGTTTATCCAGAGCACGTGTATTCGCATAGCTAAATTTTGAGGGTTTTTCGTCTCCCGGCTGCAGCTCCATTTTGGA
>CAIYQV010000156.1 GCA_903928365.1 uncultured Flavobacteriia bacterium | reverse complement strand
TCGTTAATAGTGTAAATGCCTTTTTTCTGAAAAAGCCATTCTGCAGCAATTACAGCACCTAGGGCAAAACCCTTACGATTATGTGCTTCATGTGTTATTGTTATAGAATCGATATCGGAGTTGTAGCAAATGCTGTGCGTTCCCGGAACATCTGGTTCGCGATGTGAAATCACCCCAAGTTGTCGTTCGTTTGTATGTGGAGCTTTTTCTTCTTCATGCACCCATGAGAGGTAATCTGAATTGTTTTCAAGGATTCCATTTGCCAGCGTGATGGCCGTTCCGCTCGGAGAATCTAATTTTTGAAGGTGGTGTATTTCTTCAAGTGTAGCTTTGTAATCTGTTTGACCAGACATCAATTGAGCAAGTCGCTTATTAATTTCAAAGAAGATATTTACACCAATAGAAAAGTTCGATGCATAAAGCAAACTTCCATTGGTTTCTTTCACCATTTCAGTAATTCTTTCCAATTCAGCTTGCCATGCGGTTGTTCCCACTACCACCGGTAAGTGATTGATTAGACAATACTCCATGTGTTGCACCGTAAATTCAGGACGTGTGAACTCAATCGCTACATCTGCTAATGACAAATCCGCACTTTTTAGTGGGTTGGAAGAATTGATTCGGGCTACGATCTCATGTCCACGATCCAAAGCGATTCCTTCAATCACTTTGCCCATTTTCCCATACCCGATCAATGCAATTTTCATAGGTCCAAATTTGCTTAAAAAAAAGGAGAAGTGTCTTTTTTAGTGAAAATTTAACTGTAGTTTCATTCCTGGTGAATTGTATCCCAATAAAGTGGGGGATACTCTTAGTGAAAGGTCCTCAGTCACGTCAAAATCTACGAAATGAGCTTCAATACCTGCATCAACGATCTGGATCAAGTAAACAGCACCGACTCCTAAGATAGAAAGATCGCGTTGAGTGAGGTATTGCTTATACAATGTAAGAATTCCATCGTCGTCAAATTGTTCCCATCGTGGGTCAGGAATCCCGCCATTTAGACGATTGGTATAATCTGTTTTTAATGCTTTTTGTGTTTGTTGATTTTGTATCAGGAAATAAGACGTGGCTCCAAGTCCGGCATAGATAAGTGGCACCTTCCAAAAAGCCTTTCGTTTTCCTTTAGGCATGGCAAGGTGGTTGTAAATCTGGCCTGTCCCCGGAATACAAGCGGATAGGATAACCGCTTTTTTGGGCGAATGTTTTTTAATTGTATCTGTTTGTTCAGAAGGAATCTCCTGCGAGTACGTTGACAGGATTGTTCCCAGAAAAAAGAACAATGTTAGCCTTCTATACATTAGCGATTAAGGATCTCAATGATCCTGTTGAGGTCAACCTCCGAGTTGAAATTAACAATGATCTTTCCGCTGCCAATTGTAGACTTCTTGATCTCGACTTTTGCAGATAGTTTGTCTCCCAAATGTTCTTTAAAGACAAATTGTGTATCGCTCATCTGAGGTTTAGGGTTACTCTTTCTTTCGGTTCCGCCATCATTTCTTGGTTCCACATAACCTTCCTTTATTAAGGATTCAGCATCTCGCACAGAAAGTCCATCTTCTACAATTCTTCTGAAAATAGCAAGTTGAAGATCTTCGTCACCAGCGGAAACCAATGCTCGCGCGTGCCCCATCGATACGATGTTGTCTCTCACGGCAGCTTGAATATCTGCAGGTAGTTTTAATAAACGAATATGATTGGTAATGCTCGATCTTGACTTAGCGATCTTTTGACTGAGCTGATCTTGTGTTAAGCTGCATTCTTCGATTAATCGCTGATAGGAGAGAGCTACCTCAATCGCATTCAGATCTTCACGCTGAATGTTTTCGACCAACGCCATTTCAAGCATGGTTTGATCATTCGCCACACGAATGTATGCAGGCACCTCTGTAAGACCAGCCATCTGGGAGGCGCGGAAACGTCGCTCTCCGGAAATAAGTTGATACTTGTCCCTACCGAGCTTACGCACAGTTAAAGGCTGGATGATCCCATGAACTGAAATAGACTGGCTCAGTTCCTCAAGCGCGTTTTTTTCGAAATTGGAACGTGGATTAAAAGGGTTTGCTTCGATACTTTCGATTGAAAGCATGGATACAGAATTAACTACACCCGAATTGCCGGATTTAGTTGTGATATCGGTTTCGGTATTTTCGAGTAGCGCACTGAGTCCCTTCCCAAGTGCTGAACGCTTTTTCGGATTAGAGTTCATCGTCTATTTGAATTATTTTGTCCTCGTTGCCGATCTTGGTCAAATTATTTTTCTGAAGAATCTCACGCGCAAAGTTGAGGTAATTGATAGATCCTTTACTTGCGGCATCATGCATAACGATTGTCTCGCCATAGCTAGGCGCTTCTCCCAATTTTGTATTTCTGTGAATCACGGTGTCGAATACCAGCTCCTGGAAATGTGTTTTGACTTCTTCCACCACCTGATTAGCCAATCTCAAGCGCGTGTCATACATGGTTAACAATATCCCCTCTATTTCCAGATCCGGATTCAATCTTCCTTGTACAATTTTAATGGTGTTCAACAATTTGCCTAAACCTTCCAGCGCAAAATATTCACACTGAACCGGTATCATCACAGAATCGGCAGACGTTAGGGCGTTAACCGTAATCAAACCCAAAGAAGGAGAACAGTCAATAATGATGAAGTCGTAGTTATCCCGAACTTTGTCCAATGCCATTTTAAGCATGTGCTCTCTGTTCGGTAAATTAATCATTTCCAGTTCCGCACCCACAAGATCAATGTGAGAAGGAAGAATGTCAAGATTCGGATTCTGTGTCTGAATGATCAAGTCTTTAGGATGGACTTCATTAATCAAACAGTCATAAATATTTTTCGTGTTTTTAGGGTCAAGACCTACTCCGGAAGTAGCATTTGCTTGAGGATCAGCGTCTACGATCAACGTTTTATATTCCAACACACCCAAACATCCACCCAGATTGATTGCTGTAGTGGTTTTTCCAACGCCTCCTTTTTGATTTGCGATCGCAATAATTTTCCCCATTCCTGTTACTTTGGATTGTAAAGATACGATTAATAAGGCGTTTGGAGCATAGAAGATATCCCCAAATTATCAACCAAACATGTGTTGAAATGATCTCCTGAATGCGTTAGATTCTCTGGTTACAGATCTTCGAAAGACACAGAAGAGTAGGTGTCTGCACTGCTGTTTTCAGAGTGATTTACGTTTTCGGATCTCATGGAATCTATTTTATTTAAAACATCATCCAATCCTTCTCTGAATTTTTCAAAATCCTCTTTGTAAAGGAATATTTTGTGCTTCTGATAGTTGTCCGCACCGCCGTCGTTGAATGTTTTTTTACTCTCCGTTAAAGTGATGTACAGGTCATTTCCTTTGGTCGCCTTGACATCAAAGAAATAGGTGCGTTTTCCAGCACGTACTACTTTTGAATATATTTCACTGTTCTTGTCGTTTTCCATAACACGGAACTAAAGGTTGAAACAAATATTGAATTTTTTTTTAAATAATCAAATGAACCAATTGATTATTCGTTTTCTTCGGCTAACTGACGCTGATACATGTCAAAATACACTCCGCCTTTCGAAAGTAATTCCTCATGTGTGCCTTCCTCCACAATACTGCCTTCATCAAGAACCAAAATCCGATCTGCATTTCGCGTTGAAGAAATCCTGTGGCTAACAATCAAAGAAGTTCTTTTTAACTGATCATCTTTAAGGTTTCTCAGGATGACCTCTTCGGTTTCAGTATCTACTGCCGACAGACAATCATCCAAAACAAGCAACTTTGGATTTCGAATCAAAGCTCTGGCAATACTTACGCGTTGTTTTTGACCACCGCTCAAGTTGACACCACGTTCCCCCAGAATGGTTTCATATTTATCAGGAAATTCATCGATGTTGTGATGCACATGAGCACGCACGGCGGCAGTTTCAATTTCAGTCTGATCAGGTGAACGGTCTGTAATTCCAAAACGAATATTATTTGCAATCGTGTCCGAAAAAAGAAAAACATCCTGAGGAACACATCCCGTTTGTTTGCGATAATCATCCAGATTGATTTCACTTAAATCTTTGCCGTCAATTAAAATTTGCCCTTGACTAGGGTCCACCTGACGCATCAGTAGGTGAATGATGGATGATTTCCCACTTCCTGTTCTGCCTACTATGGCATAAGATTGTCCTGCGTCAATTTTGAAATTCAAATGTCTAAGCGCATGAATGCCCGAATTCGAGTAAGTAAGTGACACATCCTTAAATTCAATTGCGCCGTTCAACTGGAAAGGTGTTTGTGTGGTGTTTACGATCTTAGGCTGTTGATGCAGAAATTCATTGATCCTGCTTTGAGAAGCTGCAGCCCGTTGATTAATCGAGGTCACCCAGCCAATACTAGCGAACGGCCAGGTAAGTTTATTTACGAAAATGATAAACGCAAGTATATCACCCCAGCTGATCGTTCCTGCATGCGACATCAGTCCTCCAAGATAGATAGTAAGTATGGTGCTCAGTCCAATCAAAAACATGATCGTCGGCATAAACAATGCATTCACAATGACAAGTGCCATCGATTTTCCTTTGTAGGAACTGGCGGAACTATTGAATCGCTCATGCACTTCCTTTTCCCTGCTATAGGCTTTAACAACCCGTATTCCTGAAAAAGTTTCCTGAACAAGGGTTGACATAAATGATTGCTCTTTTTGAACTTCCTTGCTTAATAAG
>CAIYQV010000155.1 GCA_903928365.1 uncultured Flavobacteriia bacterium | reverse complement strand
TTTGTCCCCTGAGATTAAAAGTGTTCCATTGGTTAAGGTACTGCCGTCTGCCAAGAGGATCGATGCATGGGTGAATGCAATCACTTTTGGTGTAGATAAGGCGGTGCCGTTTACAGGATGTGTCTGTGAAGAGACGATGGATGTACATCCCAAGAGGCATAGAAAGATCCAAATACGGGTCATAGGAGTTTACTTTGAGGGTTTGAAATTACGGAATATCCTTTTGGAATGTATCTAAGCTGTCCTGAATTCAAACATATCTGAACTATCTGACAAAAGCTCTGATAAAAAATAATATCCCAAAACAGAAAACTTGAAGCCCGTTTCTTTTCGTACTTTTGGAGGACTAAAAAATTCGAAAAATGTTAGCACACACCCATTCCGGTTTAAGATGGATCGCGTTGATCCTGTTGGTATACGCAGTGATTAATGCGCTGTCCCGTAAAGGTTCAGGAGAATTCTCCAAAAAAGATAAAATGGTGAATTTATTTGCCATGGTGACCTTGCATGTTCAGTTAGTATTGGGACTGATCTTGTATTTTACTTCAGGAAAGGTCAATTTTGGACAAGGTTGGATGAAGGAGGATTTATTTCGTTTCTATGGAATGGAGCATTTCGCTGGAATGTTGGCAGCCATCGTTTTGGTAACCATTGGATACAGTAAAGCAAAACGAAGTGAAGCAGCAATTCAAAAGCATAAGTATACACTGACGTTCTATGCGTTGGGTCTGATCCTTATTCTTGCATTTATTCCATGGCCATTCCGCACAGCACTAGGAGGAAACTGGTTCTGATTCTGGGAATCCTTCCTTTATTGTTTTCCTGTTCAGGTTCGGCATCGGTTGATAAGAGAAATCCATCTGCTGAAAATACGGAACCGCTTTCTGGAGCATCTTTATATTTGCAGCATTGTGCCATTTGCCATGGGGAAGATGGTAAGCTGGGTGCCTCCGGCGCAAAAGACCTGACAATGTCCAAACTCGACAGCAATCAGGTGGTGCAGATGATCAAAAAAGGGAAAAATGCCATGCCTCCGATGAAAGAATTATTGGAAACAGAGGAAAATATTGGATTGGTGGTTTCTCACCTAATGAAATTCAGAAAATAGTATGCAAGAAGGACATGTGACGGTGGATGAGGTGATTGAAAATTGCGTTCTTGTAGGCGTGATTACCCCTGAAATCCGTGAGGAAACAGCGCATGAATACCTCGATGAACTGGAGTTTTTGGCCGAAACAGCCGGAGCCCTAACACATCACAAGTTCTTACAGAAATTGCCTATGCCCAATCCACGGACCTTTGTTGGTTCGGGTAAATTGATAGAAATCAAGGAATACATCAAGGCGCATGAGATCGAACTGGTGATTTTTGATGACGAACTTTCCCCATCTCAGCTCCGAAATATAGAGCGTGAACTCGAATGCAAGATCCTCGATCGAAACATTCTGATTCTCGACATTTTTGCCAGTCGTGCACGAACATCTCATGCGAAGACTCAGGTAGAACTGGCTCAGCTGCAATACATGCTTCCACGTCTTACCCGCATGTGGACCCACCTTGAAAGACAAAAAGGTGGTATTGGTTTGAGGGGTCCCGGAGAATCCCAGATCGAAACCGACCGTAGAATCATTCAAACGCGTATTGCCTTGATGAAAGAAAAACTCAAGGAGATCGATAAACAAATGGCCGTACAGCGTAGTAATCGTGGTCAGTTGGTACGCGTGGCATTGGTAGGGTATACCAACGTGGGTAAATCTACCCTGATGAATTTGTTGTCTAAATCAGAGGTGTTTGCAGAAAACAAGTTGTTTGCAACACTCGATACAACCGTTCGAAAAGTAGTCATCGAAAACATGCCTTTTTTACTTACCGATACCGTAGGATTCATTCGCAAGCTGCCGCATCAGTTGGTCGAGTCATTTAAATCCACCCTCGATGAGGTGCGCGAAGCAGATCTGTTGGTACACGTATTGGATATCTCGCATCCCAATTTTGAAGACCATTACCAGGTGGTGAATGAAACATTACAGGAACTCGAAAAGAAGGAAAAACCGGTTATACTGGTTTTCAATAAGATCGATGCCTACCATCCAACCGATGAATACGGTGAGCCGATAACCTACACCATGGATGAACTCAAGCGTACATGGATGTCCAAACTGAACAATACGAAGTGCGTATTTATTTCAGCCACAGATAAGGACAATATCGAGGAACTCAAACAAACCATTTATACGGAAGTCAAAGAGATCTTTAAGGTGCGGTATCCTTACAATAATTTCCTTTATTGAATTTCTTTAGACAACCTGCGAGTTCGAGAGCCTCACTCGTCGGTTGATGAAAAACGAAAATCCGCTCTCACTCTCTTTCTCACTCTGAATTATCAGCGGATCAGCTCCACGAATCCGTGCCCTTCCAGTTGCTGATCGTTGAAACCATTAACGGTGTATTTGTAGAAATAGACGCCTTGTGATACCGGAATTCCACCGTCTGTCTTGCCATTCCATGCCGGGTTTACTCCCTCCATTTCAAACATGACATTACCCCAGCGATTCAGAATCACCAACCGTACACT
>CAIYQV010000154.1 GCA_903928365.1 uncultured Flavobacteriia bacterium | reverse complement strand
ATCACAGGTTCGGATGCAGAAGGTGCTGGAGAAATGTTTAGGGTAACTACCTTAGACCCTATCAATCCTCCCTTGAATGAAGAAGGAAAAGTCGATTTCAAAGAGGATTTCTTTGGGAAATCTGTGAACTTAACGGTATCTGGCCAGTTGGAAGCTGAACTGGCTGCATTGGCCTTGGGTCAGGTGTATACCTTTGGACCAACTTTCCGTGCAGAGAATTCCAATACTTCACGGCACCTGGCTGAGTTTTGGATGATCGAACCAGAAGTAGCGTTCAATGATCTGATTGACAACATGAACTTGACAGAAGACTTTCTGAAGTTCATTTGTTCCTATGTAATGGAACATTGTGCGGACGACCTTAAATTCCTTAATGATCGTGAGGCTCAGGAGCAAAGTCAAAAGCCACAGAATGAGCGCAATGAGCTTTCTTTGATCGAACGTCTACAATTTGTAGTCAACAATGATTTTAAACGTCTTACATACACAGAAGCAATCGATGTATTGAAGAATTCCAATCACTACAAAAAGAAGAAATTCCAGTATGAAGTGGAATGGGGGATCGATCTGCAAAGTGAGCACGAACGTTACCTGGTCGAAAAAGAATTTAAATGTCCGGTGTTCCTTTCAAATTATCCTGCCCAAATTAAGGCGTTCTATATGCGTCAGAATGAAGACGGAAAAACCGTCGCGGCAATGGATGTGTTGTTTCCCGGAATTGGAGAGATCGTAGGTGGTTCCCAACGTGAAGAGCGACTCGATATCCTGAGAGAGAAATGCGCAGATTTCCATATTCCTGAAGAGGAACTTTGGTGGTATCTGGATACACGACGTTTTGGTTCGGTACCACATGCCGGCTTTGGTCTTGGCTTTGAGCGGATGGTGATGTTCGTAACAGGTATGACAAATATCCGTGATGTAATTCCTTTTCCTAGGACCCCGCAGAACGCTGAATTCTAATCAGATTTCAATACAACTAAAATAAAAACACTCGCTCGAAAGTGTTATTTTTTATCTAAATAATTCTGCTGTTTCGGGTACATTGGGAACTTTCCTTATTTTTGTTAGGAGCCCCATTACTGGGAGCTATAACAATAAGGTTCATGGCACTCAAACAACACCTCGTTCAGAAACTGGAGCAACGATTGTCTCCTCAGCAGATTCAGCTCATGAAATTGCTGCAGGTACCGACCATGGAGCTTGATCAGCGTATCAAACAGGAAATTGAGGAGAATCCAGCCCTTGAAGAGGGAGCAGAGGCTGACGAAGATTTCGAGAATGAGGATGATTATGATGACGACTACGAAGAGGATGAGCCTGATTTTGATATCTCAGAATATATTGATGAAGACGGTTCTGATTATAAGACCAAAGCGAACAATCATAGCAAAGACGATGAAGAGCGAGTGATTCCGCTTTCGGGAGAACAATCCTTTCAGGAACTGCTAACGCAACAATTGCATCTGCTTTATTTGGATGATCAGCAATACATGATCGCTGATACGATTATTGGAAACTTGGATGAATCAGGTTATTTGAACCGCGAATTGGAAGCGATCGTTGATGATCTGGCCTTTTCTGCCAACATCATCGTTACGGAAGAACAAGTAGAGGAAATTCTTAAGATCATTCAGGAATTGGATCCTGCGGGAGTAGGGGCGCGTGATCTTCAAGAATGTTTGCTGATTCAGATGAACCGCAGGCAGGATGGAGACATTACGCGTTTTACGGCAAAAAAGATCCTGGAGGATTTCTTTGAAGAATTTACCAAAAAACATTACGATAAAATTTCTAAGAAACTGGAGATCGAAGATGAAGATCTGAAAGAAGCGGTGGAAGAGATTTTAAGATTGAATCCAAAACCGGGCGGATCGATGAGGGAATCGGCGAAGAATTTTCAGCAGATCATTCCTGATTTCATGATCAACGAATTTGAAGGCAGATTGGAGTTGTCCATTAATGGACGAAATGCACCTGAATTAAAGGTAAGTAGAGAATATGAACAGATGCTGCGTTCCTATGCTGAGGGTGCTAAAACGAGTCGTTCGGACAAAGAAGCATTGATGTTCGTTAAACAGAAACTGGATGGTGCTAAATGGTTCATTGACGCCATTCGTCAGCGTCAGCATACGTTGTTGATGACCATGGAAGCTATCATGAATTACCAGCATGAGTATTTCCTGACCGGTGATGAAACGAAACTTAAACCAATGATCCTGAAGGATATTGCAGAGATCGTCAACCTCGATATTTCGACTATTTCCCGAGTAGCCAATAGTAAATATGTACAGACCGGTTATGGCATCTTTTCACTCAAGTACTTTTTCTCTGAATCGCTTTCTACTGATACCGGTGAAGAAGTCTCAACGAGAGAAGTCAAAAAGATCTTGTCAGAGGCCATTGAAGGTGAGAAAAAACGCCGTCCATTAACGGATGAGAAACTAGCAGAACTATTGAAAGAGAAAGGGTATAATATTGCGCGTCGAACAGTAGCGAAATACCGCGAACAACTCAATATTCCTGTGGCACGTTTAAGAAAGGAACTGTGAGGATTACTGCACATATACTTTCTTGGGTGTTCTTACCTTTACTCATGCCAATTTATGGGTTGATTTTGGCGATGTATGTTCCTTCTGATCCGAAGATTACGCACTATTTTGAATCCTTGTTCTACTTTCCTCCTGAAGCAAAAGAGGCGGTGCTTTACATGTTCGCAATCTTCAGTGCGGTTGCTCCCGGATTGTCATTTTATATTCTCAGGAAACGGAACGTGATCAGTACCATTGATATGGAGGATCAGCGGGAACGGAATATTCCCATGTATATCATGCTCGCCTATTGCTTATTGCTGTATGTGCTTTTCCGATACAAGTTCCCGGATGCGCAATTGCCAAAGTATATTTATGCCTTGCCTCTTGCTGGAGTGTTCGTTACGGTCTCTTTTACTTTTATCAACCGCTGGATCAAGATCAGTTTGCACGGTGGAGGCGCAGGAATATTGACCGGTTTCCTGTTTGCCTATACCATGGATCAGCTCTATTTTCAATTCTGGGTTTTAATCTTTGCAGTGGTAGCATCCGGGTTAACCATTGCTGCCCGATTGTATTTACAAAAACATACTCCAAGAGAAGTGTATACAGGTTGGTCTTTGGCGGTTCTGATCACTTTTTTGGTCAATTACTTATATCCTGTCGTCTAATTTTGATTACAACTATGAATTTGATTTCCAAAAAATTCGCTTTCATTTTCTTTCTGACTCTTTTGACAACCGCATGTGGTGTGATGAACGAAAAGAATAAAGGAAAAGGAGTCAATCTTTTTACCATTGAACAGGATAAGCAACTGGGCGCCCAAGTTGCTCATGAGATCGACAGTAACAAACGTGAATATCCACTGCTGGATTCGGTAAAATACAAAGAAGTCTACCGTTACTTATACAAGGTACGAGACAATATCCTCAATTCAGGAAAGGTAGACTATAAAGACGAATTTCTTTGGAAACTTAAGGTCATCCATGATGATAGTGTAATGAATGCTTTTTGTACTCCTGGCGGTTATATCTATGTGTATACCGGAATCCTTAAATTCCTGGATTCAGAAGATCAGTTGGCAGGAGTTTTGGGGCACGAGATCGGACATGCGGATATGCGTCATTCAACTAGACAAATGACCCAAATGTTTGGAGTACAATTGCTTTTGGATGTGTTGGCAGGAAACAGAGCAGCTATCAAACAAGTAACCGGTGCCTTGATCGGGTTGAAATTCTCTCGAAATCATGAAACCGAGGCTGACGAACGTTCTGTGACCTATTTGTGTCCAACGGTGTACAATGCGGACGGTGCAGCCGCATTCTTTGAGAAAATCCAATCCTTGGGTGGGGGTCGTGTGCCCGAATTTATGAGCACCCATCCGGATCCGGGTAATCGCATTGAGCATTTTCATAATTCCAGAATCACCCTGGGTTGCAAGGGTAATCAAACATTTAAAACAGAATACCAGCAAATGGTGTCCAAACTCCCTAAATAGCCCCATTGAAATGAAAGAAAAAAGAGTTTCATTACAAGACATTGCTGATTTAGTGGGAGTTTCGAAGGCTACCGTATCTTTTGTACTGAATGGTCGTGGGGATGAATTCAATATCAGTCCCAAAACGCAGCAATTGATCAAGGATAAAGCGAAAGAATTACTTTATGTGCCGAATTTTTTTGCCAGGAGTCTACGACAGGGAACTACGAAAACGATCGGTTTGGTTCTGGCGGATATCTCAAATACCTTTTACGCTGAACTCTGCAAGACCATTCAGGAAAAACTTCATGATAAAGGATATAATACGTTTATTGTCAACACGAACGAAGATCTGGACCTGGAAAAAACCCTGATGCGTGAGTTAATACAGCGATCCATTGATGGGATGATTATTTCTCCATGTAATAAGATCGATGCTTTGATTCCGATCTTACACGAAACACATATACCGGTCGTTTTTGCGGATCGTCCGGGAGATGATCAGGCTGATTTTGTGGGAGTTGACAATGAAAAAGAGGCTCAAAAGTTAATCAGTTCCTTTTCAGTTACGCCGAAAAAGCTGGTGGTGATTTCTCCCAAAACAGATCAGGTGGAAACGATCGAGAAACGACAGGAAGGCGCCCGAAAAGCCTGTCAGTTAGAAACTATTCCGGTCAGTTTTATTCACGACATCGATGATCAGGATACGCTCGATCAATCAATTAAAAAGGAATTGGATGCTGGTGCGGATGCATTTCTTGCATTGAATAATCGTGTCGCCTTTAAAACACTGGCATCTTTGAAAAGATGGAATGCCGTAATTCCAAAGAATGTGCGCTTTATCTCGTTTGACGATAATGAAGCATTTTCTTACATGAATCCTCCGGTCTCAGCGCTGCGTCAACCTGTGCAACACATCGGTATAGAAAGTGTGGAACGAATGATCGATCGACTAAGCGAAAAGAAAACACCCGGAAAACACTTGCTGCTTTCTTGCGAATTTATCCCACGGGGAACGCATTAAATTGCCGATTTAATTAAGCTATCTAACCATGCAGACGAGGTATTTTCTTTGCATTCTACTTTTTCTGAGTTTTTTCGGATTAGCTCAAAATCCTCCTTTTTTTCATAATACAGTCGAAAACGGTGCTCCATCCAATGAAATTTATTGGTTATTACAAGATAAAGATGGATACCTGTGGATTGGCTGTGATGCCGGACTTTTCAAATTTAATGGCGTTCATTACGAACAATTGACGTCTTCAGATCTTTCTGCCAGATCGGTTACCGGTATGATACAATCGAAGCAAACAGGAAGGATTTATGCATTTAATTTCAATCGACAATTATTCTATGTGGAGAATAACCGATTGAAAGTTATCCATTCATGGGACCTTCCATTGAATGGGTTGGCAGACGATAAATATGGAAATATATGGATTACTTCCAGTGAAGGAGTCTATAAATTAAATGAAAAGAGTTTATCTATCTCTAAAGTAATTTCTAAATTACATTACAGGGATAGCGAGGGGAGAAGCTTCTCATCGCATGGGATTTCAAATCCTGATGGCCGCATCTATTACCAATGCGGTAATAGTTTAATGAACTGGAAAAGGAATGTCCCTTCGCTTGTAAAACTTGATAATCGGTTTCTTAACGTCAATTTATTTCTCTCCAGATTTTCGGGCGATCCTTGGGTGTTCTCCTACAATGGAGACAGAATAATGCGTTATTACAAAGACAACTGTGTTCCATATCGCAATAATAGACTTTTAGAAATACTTAAAGGAAAAAAGATCAATTGTGTTTTTGAATCAAGAGATGGAAAGATCTGGATTGGCACCTATTCGGGTTTGATCTGTCATGATCCTAAGAAGAAAACTACAGAGCTATTTTACACCCAATTTTCTTTTTCATTTGGAATAGAAGATTCGCAGGGAAATTACTGGTTTAGTACATTGCACCATGGTATAATCCGACTACCCAACCTACAAGTACGGCATTGGGAAACAAGAAATGTGAATGGTCTGCCAGATCAATACAATCACCTGATTTTCGATCGAGATTATGTTTTTTTTGGGGGAACCTATGGGTTTCTTGGGTCCATGAATACAGGATCACTTTCCTTTAAAAAAATAGAACATCTTCCGGATGCTGATTTTGGGATGATGTATTCAGATCCAATTGACCAGTGTGCTTATTTTAATAAAAATGGTCAGATCTTTCGTTTCAAAGATGGTTTGTTCACCTTGGTCAACAAAAGCGGAAGGCCCATCAAAAGTATGTTACATACACGGTCGGGTTATTTCTTCTTAAGTTCTCAGGGACTTTTTAGGACAAAATCAATCAGCGAATTATTAACTGAGGAAAAAATGATCGATCAGGATTGGTACAGAGAAATGTGTCCGTCACCGTTTTCCTCATCCTATTTCGCAGCGAGTAATGGTGGTTTGGTAGAATTAGGATCTAGAAAAGGATCTCTTTCGGTCATTAAAAAACACTTGTCCGGAAGGCAGATTCTTTCCATTGCAGAGGATAGGATTCATCAAAAGATCTATATTTTGACTTTTGATGGAACACTTTACTATTTGGATGACAAGGGCAAAGTGTACAGGATTTTAAAAATAGAAAATGATATTCGAGCTACACAATTACGTTACCATGAAAACAAGCTTTTTTTAGCTTCAAATAAAGGGATAGTAGTAATACAAACTGATTCTTACAAACAGGAAGTATTCAATCGTTTATCAGGATTGAATTCTAACAACGTCAGAGCTTTGGTAATAAAGAACGGCTATTGCTGGACAGCGGGGGATGGTGTGCATAGAATCCCGCTTACTGAATTCAAAGAGGATACTCTGAACTCACGAATTCGGTTGGTTCGAATTGAAAAAAACAATAAGAACTTACCGTTAGCGGATTTAATACAAATTGATTTTGACGATGAAATAGACTTGTTTCTAGATGGTATGAGTTTCAGGTCAAATGACCA
This sequence comes from uncultured Flavobacteriia bacterium, assembly GCA_903928365.1. Classification (GTDB taxonomy): domain Bacteria; phylum Bacteroidota; class Bacteroidia; order Flavobacteriales_D; family Crocinitomicaceae; genus M0103. The sequence continues at coordinate 5,112 of CAIYQV010000154.1, read as the reverse complement.
GTTTCAGTTCGCATATCGAATAAAAGGGCATACCAATTCCTGGATTATGGTGCCAGGTTCATTAAAATCAATAGACTTTTCATCCCTGCCTACCGGAACGATTAACATCGAGGTCAAATTGATAGATCATCGCGGCAAGGATTCGGAGAATTTGATTCGATTGGCGTTCTATGTTCAGCCTCCTTTTTGGCAACGTTGGTGGTTTTATTTTCTAATTACCTTGTCGACATTGGCCTTGGCATTTGGTGTTTTTCGTTGGAGGTTATTGGCATTAAGAAAAAAACAGTTTAAAGAATTAAAACGATTGCGTTTGGAAAATGAACTCCGCCTAACTCAACAGAATGCGTTGAAGGCGCAGATGAACCCACATTTCCTTTTCAATGTGTTGAATTCGATCAAGGGATATATTTATGAGAATGATAAGAAAAATGCAGCACGTTATCTGAGTGATTTCTCCAGCCTGGTAAGGAAAGTCCTTGAACTCAGTTCCGTTCAGAGTGTCTTGTTGGAACAGGAAATTGAAGCCTTGAAATTGTACATTGATTTAGAGGCCATGTTGCTTCAAAGTGATTTTGAATACACCATTGTGGTCGATGAGAATGTGGATACATCAGGTATAAAGTTTCCTGCATTGCTTTTGCAACCGTTTGTTGAGAATGCCTTCAAACATGGTTTACGTCATAAAACGGGACCAAAGCGTTTGAAGATAGAGATTCGTATGGGTGAAGCGGATGAGGTGTTGACTGTGTCGATCAATGACAATGGTATAGGACGAGAGGCATCCAATTTACTGAACCTGCAAAATAGAAGTGACCATCAGTCTTTTGCATCTGTGGCTATGGAAAAGCGCATTCAATTATTGAATTTTGAAAAGAAAGATGTGGTAGGTATTGAAATAAGGGATAACTTCGAAGGACCAGTCCCATCAGGAACCACAATAATCATTCGCATCCATGTCTGATAAATTAGGTTACAAAGCGGTTATTATTGATGATTCTTCGCAAGCGAGGAAGCTGTTAAAACTCATGTTATTGGAACTTGCACCTGAAGTAACGCTAGTTGGTGAAGCGGAGAATGTGGATGAGGGGTTGAAACTAATCGAAAATGAGCAGCCCGACGCAGTATTTCTAGATATTGAAATGCCTGGAAAAACTGGAATACAGTTAGCTGAGATTCTTTTGGAGCGGAATTTTAAAGGAAACGTGGTCTTTACAACGGCCTATAATGCCTATGCGATAAAAGCATTTCGTCTTTCAGCTATTGACTATCTGTTGAAGCCTATTCAGGAAGATCAACTCACCGAAGCAGTTAAAAAACTGAAAGAGGAAAAAAAGAACCGAGACAATCAAAGCCGATTGAATGCATTATCAGAAAATCTGCGAGAAGAGCGCAATGAGGTGCTCTGTATTCCCAGTCAAAGCGGTTTTGAATATTTGCCTGTATCAGAAATCGAGTATTTGGAAGCAGATGGATCATATGTAAAGATCTATTGCATAAACAACCGTTCTCTAACGGTTTCTAAAAATCTGAAATATTTCGAGAATGCCTTGGCTGATTGTACCAATTTCATTCGGCCGCACCGCTCCTTTTTGGTAAACATGGACTATGTAACCAACTACTCAAAATCTGACGGTGGTTTTCTAATCCTCAAACGAAATGTACAGATCCCTGTCTCCAGGGAAAGAAAACAGGCAATTCAGGAGATACTGAAGTAATCTCTCAGATTTTTATTTCCCTCTGCCCAGTGGCTCCTTTGTTCTAAAATGGGGAGTGTATTTTACCATTCACAAATTCAAGTACGCTGTTCATAAAGCCATTTCAAGGCATGTTTCTCTTACTGATATTTTTGCCGAGCAATACAAATCAAAAAAAATGAAAATACTTAAGTCTTTAATTGTGTTTTTATTTCTGTCAGGAAGCATTTACGCTCAGACAGAAAATGCGCTTTATTTTGATGGCGTTGATGATCGAATAGCTTTAACTGCAGATTTGAATTCGGGATCCGGAGTTAATGCAACGGGGACTCTTGAAGCATGGATCAAAACGAATAACGCAGGATCTGGTTTTCGTGCGATCCTGGTGAGAACCGGAATTTATGGTTTGTTCCTAAATAATAATCAATTGATGTGCTACAATTGGGGTTCAGGGGCAATTACAGTAGGTCCACTTTTAAATGACGATCAATGGCATCAGGTAGCGGTAACGTTTCAAAATGGAGCCGCTAATGGTTGTCAACTATATATAGACGGTCAGGCAGTAGGATCATCATTCTTGGTTCAGACCAGTAGCTTCGGTTACTTGCCGAGTATTGGTGTTAATGGAGGCTCACAATATTTTAGGGGACATATTGAACAAATTCGTATGTATAACCAAGTACTTCAACCCGGTGATATTCTTTCAAATTATTTGTGTTCACCAGTTTCTACTGGACTCGTAGCATCATACAATTTTGATGAGGGGATTGCTGCAGGAATTAATACGACCGAAACAACTTTGATCTGCCAAACCAATTTAACTTTCAATGGTACTCTACAAAATTTTGCACTTACAGGATCGACATCGAATTGGGTTGACGGTTACGTTTGTTCTTGCCCGACGCCCCTTGGGGACGCAAATCAGTACGTTTGCGGAGGTGGTACTTTGGCTGATCTTGTGGTATACGGTTATAATATTCAATGGTATGATGCGCCGACTGGAGGTTCTCCACTAGCCGTTGGAACCCAATTGGTTCAGGGCGACACTTATTATGCTACTCAAACGAACAACGGTTGTGAGAGCGCGATTCGATTGCCTGTCACTGTTGATTTCTGTGAAAATTCACTCAATTTTGACGGAGTAAACGATGCGGTAACGTTACCCTCCACATTGAATCAGGGTCCTGCTCAACCTGGTACTTTGGAGGCATGGATCAAAACAACGAATGCAGGAAGCTCTTACAGAGCTATTATCGTAAGACCTGGAATGCACGGTATTTTTCTTTTCAACAATCAACTCTGTTATTTTAACTGGCAAGGGGGAGTTAATAATATTGCAGGCCCTGTTTTAAATGATGGACAGTGGCATCATGTTGCGGCTACTTTTGAAAACGGTGTGGTGGGCGGATGTCAGTTGTATCTCGATGGTCAACCTGTGGGAGCCCCTTTTACGGCAGCACACAGTACTCAAAGCAATAACAATTGTATCGGACATTCCAATTTGATACAGTTATTCAGAGGTAACATCGATAATGCTAGGATTTACAACAGAAAATTATCTTATGCAGAGATTAATGAAAGTTATAATTGTCTATCTGCAAGTACGAATGGTTTGTTGGCCGACTTCAAATTCAACCAAGGGGCAGCTGGAGGAGATAATTTGACGGAAACAACAGTATTAAATGAAACAGGGATCAACCATGGTACGATTGTGAATATGGCCTTAAACGGTGCAGTTTCCAACTGGGATACTGGATACTTGTGTACACCTAATCCTTGTCCTGCACCAATTGGAGATAATAATCAAACAGTTTGTCCGGGCTCAACAACACTTGCAGATCTTACGCTTATGGGACAAAATATTCAATGGTATGCAGCTTCATCAGCCGGTTCTCCATTAGCATTGTCCACTGCTTTAGTAAATGGGACTACCTACTATGCATCGCAGACCACAGTTGATTGTGAAAGTACTGATCGCTTTGCAGTGACAGTAACAGTTGCTTCTGTAACTCCGGCCCCAACCGGTGTTGCAACACAAACATTTTGTGATGCTGCTTTCGTATCAGATTTGATTGTAAATGGCACTGGGATTCTTTGGTATGATGTTCCGAGTGGGGGTGCAGCTTTGGCTGCGAATATCAGCCTTTTAAATGGGAGTACTTATTATGCTTCGCAAACAAGCTCTTGCGGTATAGAAAGTTCTAATAGGTTTGCTGTTCAGGTAGTGATTAATAATTGCCAGAATGCCCTTCATTTTGATGGATCTAATGATAGAGTCGATCTTCCAGCAGCTACGCACTCGAATATTGCAACCGAGGGAACATTGGAGGCCTGGATTAAAACAGCTGCAGATAATTCAAGTTATCGAGGAATTGTTGTACGATCGTCAAACTATGGTCTTTTCCTTGTGAACAATAAGTTAAGTACGTATGTATGGGGTGGTGGCGCGCCAGTTGGAGTAACAACATATAGTGGTGCAACTCTTAATGATGGTCAGTGGCACCATGTTGTTCTTACTTTCCAAATTGGAATGGCGAACGGTACTCAGATGTATCTGGACGGGCTTCCGGTAGGTCCTGCTATTACGCTTACGGTATTGAACACCTCTAATGTATTCAATCTCGGGAGTAATACAACGGGTCAGTATTATAATGGAAATCTTGACAAGGTAAAAATTTGGTCCAGAGCATTGACCCCTTCAGAAGTTGCCAATAGTTACAACTGTATAGACCTGGGTACGCTGGATCTTGAAGCGCGTTATGAGTTCAATGAAGGACTGGCTGGACAGAATAATGCAGGTATTGCCACATTGCCGGATCTCAGCGGTGCTGGAAACAACGGTTCATTGTTCAATTTCGCACTGAACGGTTCAATATCCAACTGGGTTTCAGGATATACTTGTACACCAAATTTATGTCCAACTCCAACTGGAGTTGCTAATCAGGGAGTTTGTCTCGGAGCGACCATTTCAGATTTGGAAGCTACAGGTCAAAATATTAAGTGGTACGATGTGCCAACAGGTGGAACAGTCTTGAATACTTCAACGGTTTTAACAAATGGAGCAACGTATTATGCTTCTCAAACAACAGTTGATTGTGAGAGCACAGGAAGATTGGCGGTGACAGTAACACTCAATGCACTTCCTTCTGCACCTACAGGGGCAGGATCCCAAAATGCCTGCGCTGGAACGGTGGCCAATCTAACAGCTACAGGGACAAACCTGCAATGGTACGATGTTACAACAGGAGGAACTCCTTTGTCGTCGTCCACACTATTGACAAATGGTGCTACTTACTTCGCTAGCCAAACAGTCAGTGGTTGTGAAAGCACTGACAGACTCGCTGTGGTGGTTACAACCGAAACGCCACCACCAACTGGTAATGCTTCACAGGAAATTTGTACCGGTGGTGGAACGGTT
>CAIYQV010000153.1 GCA_903928365.1 uncultured Flavobacteriia bacterium | reverse complement strand
CGGATGATCTGTTTTTCTTCTTCTTTCGATGGATAACCCAGTACCACTTTAAGCATAAATCGGTCGACTTGAGCCTCAGGTAATGGATAGGTTCCTTCTTGTTCAATTGGGTTTTGTGTAGCCAGTACCAGGAAAGGGTCAGGAAGTTGAAACGTTTCTTCTCCGATTGTGATCTGTTTTTCCTGCATGGCCTCAAGCAATGCAGATTGCACTTTGGCCGGTGCACGATTGATTTCATCTGCCAGCACAAAATTGGCAAAAACGGGTCCTTTTTTTACGGTGAATTTCTCTGATTTTTGCTGATAGATCATGGTTCCTGTGACATCTGCCGGGAGTAGATCCGGGGTAAATTGAATTCGACTGAAATCGAGATCAACAGCATCGGATAGGGTACGAATAGCCAGCGTTTTTGCCAGTCCCGGAACACCCTCAAGTAATACATGGCCATCGGCCAGAAGGGCAATCAACAATCGGTCAATCATATAATGTTGTCCAACGATCGTTTTCGAAATCTCGCTGCGCAATTTTTGGATAATGATGGATTCAAGTTGAATACGATCATTTAACATCCTTAATGCTTCTGCGGTCCTTAACGGCTGTTCTTGTCCTACTTCCATTTCTAATTTTTGAACACTTGCAAATGTCCTAACAATGCTTCCTAAGTCCTTGATTTTGCTGTTAATTATTGTTAACATTGTTCCGTCATGACACAGTTGAAAAAGGGAACGGAAGAACGTAAATGCAAAGAATGCGGTCAGAAACTTGTTGGAAGAAGAGACCAGAAGTTTTGTTCTGATTATTGTCGAAATGCTCACAATAATCGATTGAATGAAGATACGACTGCGTACATGCGCAGGATCAATAACATTTTACGGAAGAACAGGCGCATTCTTGCTACGCTGAATCCTGAGGGAAAGGTGACCGTGGATGGAATTACACTGGCGGAGGAAGGGTTCAATTTTCATTACTTCACCAACATTTATAAAACACAGAAAGGCGCGCGTTATTTTTTCTGTTACGATCAAGGATATCTAAAACTGGAGAACGATCAGTACATGCTGGTGCACAAGCAGGACTATGTGAAATAAAAACCAAAAAGCCGCGAACTCTGGCGAATCCGCGACTTTTCGTCTAACCACTATTACTACTTGCTTTCTTTAAAACACGCAGTTTAATGTTTTGTTCATGTAAAATGAAAAAAACTTAAACTTTTTTGATGAATTGTAATTCTGCGTTCAATTTTACATCATCTGAAACAACAATGCTACCTGCTTCGGTAACTGCACTCCATTTCAATCCAAACTCACTTCGCTTGATCTTTCCTTCGATGGAGAATCCAGTTTTGGTTTGTCCGTATGGATCAACTGTGATTCCTCCAAACTCAGCATTCAATAGGATTGCTTTTGTAACATCTCTGATGGTGAGGTCTCCCTTAATTACATAATTTTCCTCGTCTTTTTTCTCAATTCCGGTGCTTTTGAACGTCATGTGAGGATAGGCTGAGGCATTAAAGAATTCATCTGATTTCAAATGTCCATCACGATCTGCAACGCCTGTATTAATTGAGTCGATTTCCGCACTAAAATCAAATTTCGCAGAAGAAAAATCATCTCCATCTGTTTCTACACTGGCATTAAAAGTTCCAAAGTTTCCGCTGACATGTGTGATCATCATGTGTTTTACCTTAAAACCAATCTCACTGTGCATTCCATCTAAATTCCAAGTTGTTGACATATTTTATTGTTTTACTGTTTTGATGATGCAAAAGTATAGTTGATTGGGTTTAGGATCTGTTGATATAGGTTAAGTGTTTCATTAAAGTTGACATCCAAATCATTCTTGATATTTAGCACTTTTTCGGTTGATTTAAAGCAATCAAGATGTCAGTGAATCTCAATTCTTTTGGTTCAAAAAAGTATGAAAGGATATACAACGCATATTGAATCTGAGGCGCTGCAAAACACGAATTTCCGCAAAGTATTGTACACATCAGATCATTGCCAACTGGTGTTGATGAGCCTTCAGCCAGGAGAGGATATTGGAGAAGAGGTTCATCACTCGAACGATCAGTTCTTCAGATTTGAAAGTGGTGAAGGGAGGTGCATCATAGATGGAACAGAACATTATGTAGCGGATGGAGATGCGGTGGTCATTCCGGCAGGTGCCAGACACAATGTGATCAATACCAGTAAAACACACTTATTGAAAATGTACACAATCTATTCGCCGCCACATCACCGAGATAAAATTATCCGATCAACAAAGAAAGAAGCAGAAGAAAAAGCAGCGTTCTTTCAAGGGGTGACGACAGAATGAATATAGTGTTTATTTACTGAAAAATGCCTCCGTCATGGCAAAGCGATACGCGAATATTTCTTCCAGTTTCTTTTTGACGAGTATAGGTTGAATAAGTTTGCCTAGTGCGCCAAAGGGCATCTCGTAGGAAACGATGTCAGTCATGAGAATACCTCGATCCGTTTCCTGAAAGTGGTGTTCATGATGCCAGATCCTGTAAGGTCCCTTGCGCTGTTCATCTACAAAAAACTTGTGTTCTTTTACATGCGTGATCTCCGTGATCCATTCTACGGGTATGCCAAATAATGGTTTAACTGTATAGGCAATGATCAGTCCCTCGT
>CAIYQV010000152.1 GCA_903928365.1 uncultured Flavobacteriia bacterium | reverse complement strand
TAAAAATTCTGATCGGATGCTTCGTGCTCTTTCTCTTTTTCATGTTTTTGCCATGGACACAAAATATTGAAGCAAAAGGTTACGTCACGACCTTACTTCCTGAACACCGACCACAGTCAATCATGACGGTTTTACCAGGTCGAATAGAAAAATGGTTTGTTAAAGAGGGTGATCTGGTGAAGGCGGGTGATACATTAGTGATCATAACTGAAACGAAGTCAGATTACTTTGATCCAAAATTATTAGAAAGAACGCGAAACCGTCTTGAAAACAAGAAAGGTTCTGTTGGCTCTTATGAGCAAAAGATAGAAGCATTGGATAAGCAATTGGAAGCCTTCAGGCAGATAAAGGTGCTCAAAACAGAACAAGCCTACAATAAACTTAAGCAGAGTAAATTGAAGGTGGTTGCAGATAGCAACGATCTCATTGCATTGGAAGCACAACTCGACATTGCCAAAAAACAATTGAAACGAACTTCAGAACTACACCATCAGGGAATCAAGTCATTAACTGAACTCGAACAGAAGAAAGTCAAAGTGCAGGAGCTTACTGCAAAAGTAGTTGCTCAGGAAAACAAATTTCTTACGAGTAAAAACGAGGTGCTCAATGCAAAAATGGAGATTTCCAATATCGAAGGTGAATACAATGAAAAACTAGCGAAAACGGAGTCTGAGCAATTTTCTGCGTTATCCAGTAAATTTGAATCAGAAGCAACCGTAGCCAAGATCGAAAATGAGTTTGCCAATTATGAAATGAGGCAGGGATTCTATGTTGTTCGTGCTTCGCAAAATGGATACGTTACAAAGCTCAAACAAGCTGGTATTGGACAGACTTTAAAAGAAGGGGAGGAGATTCTGACCTTGATGCCGAAGGATTATAGTTTAGCAGTGGAATTCTATGTAGACCCCATCGATTATCCTCTCGTTCATTATGGAGAACAAGTAAGTGTGCAATTTGATGGATGGCCAGCCATTTTTTTCAGTGGTTGGCCAAACACCTCTTATGGTACGTTCACAGGAAGAGTATATGCCATGGATAACTATATAAGCGAAAACGGAAAGTACCGCGTACTTGTAGAACCCATGGAAAAAAACAAGCACTGGCCCAAGGAGGTAAGGGTAGGAGGGGGAGCCAAAACCTTTGTTCTGTTAAATGATGTTCCTATTTGGTATGAGTTATGGCGACGATTGAATGCCTTCCCTCCGGATTATTACCTTCCTGAAAAACCGGTAAAAAAGACATCGAAAAAATGATAGAGATACGTCAATTCTTTTTATTGATCGTTCTTAGTTGTTTGTTCAACCAAGCATATGCTCAGGATCGAACCCCACTTTCATTTGAAGAATTCACGACGCTTGTTCAAAAGAATCATCCTGTAATGCAAAAAGTGGAGTTGATCCAACAAGCTGCTGAGGCAAATCTGTTAAAGTCCAAGGGTGGATTTGACCCAAAAATAGTTCATGAAACGGATGGTAAGAATTTTAATGACAAGAACTATTACCAACTTTCACATACCGCATTGAAAATACCAACCTGGTTTGGTATTGAAGTGAAGGGTGGTTATGAATTAAACAGAGGAGATTTTATCAGTGGTGAACATCAAACACCGGGAAGTGGACTATGGTACGGAGGTATTTCGGTGCCATTGGGCAAAAATCTTTTCATAGATGAGCGCCGCAAAATGCTTCGACAGGCACAGGTCATGCTAAATCAGTCTGAACTGGAGCAGCGAATCATGAAAAGCGACCTGATGCTCCATGCGAGTGAGGCATATTGGGATTGGTATCGCTCCTATCACGTTATGGTTATTTCTGAGGAGGGAGTTCGTTTAGCGGAGGAACGTTTGAAAGCTATTAAGATAAGCGCCGAACTAGGTGAACATGCACAAATTGACACACTAGAAGCTACGTTATTAAGAGATTCAAGAGCATTGGAACTGGAACAATCAAGAGCATCTTATGCTTACTATAAGGCCAGTCTTGGTGTTTATTTGTGGAATACCGACATTATTCCTCTTGAACTCAAAGAGGAGGCATTTCCTCCAATTGTTAAGTACACCCCTTCTATTTATCATAATATTCATCCCGATACAACTGTCTGGTTACGCATTTATGACTACAAGCTTGAATTATTAAAAATTGAAGAACGCTATAAAAAAGAACAATTAAAGCCGGAATTCAACCTCCTTTACAATCCTATACTACAACCGACAAATGGCGGTTTCATTCCTTTTTCTTCATCTAACTACAAATATGGATTGAATGCATCGTTTCCAATTTTTTTAAGAAAAGAACGCGGAGATCTGAATTCAATTCGCACTAAACAATTGGATACAGAGATTGACAGATCCATTAAATCGTTGGAAATAAAAAATAAAATTTTTGCTGTACAAGAAATAGTAAGCTCATTTGAAAAACAAATTGAAATTCAAGAGACCGTAATCACATCTGCCGAAACAATGCGTAATGCTGAGCTGATCAAATTTGACTTAGGTGAAAGCAGTTTGTTTTTAGTCAATTCAAGAGAATTGAAATACATTGAAAGTAAATCAAAAGGAGTAGAGATAATGGCAAAATATAGATCATATCAAGCTCAATTAAATTGGCTACAAAGCGAGTAGGTCTATTTATTTATTTTTAATATTATTTAACATAATATTAATTATGAGACAAAATAGGTACTGTCATAAATTCGCTGCTTAACCAGAATTTTTTAGATTTTTCGGTCATTGAACTGCTCCTCCCAGGAATCATTCAAAAGAGCAACAAACTTGCGGGAAACATTATTGAAATACCTTTTGGTACGATAACCGCTTACCCAATTTACTCCACGAATGGCGTTGGTGAAAAAGATCTCATCCGCAGCTAATAAATTCTGAGGCAAAATATTACACTCGTAAACTTTGATGTTGTTAGTTATAGCCAGATTAATAATCTGCATGCGCATTGTACCAGCTAAACATCCTTCGTCCAAACCTGGTGTGTATAAAACACCATTACTTACCACAAATACATTGCAACTGGAACTTTCAAGAATACCGCCACGGTCATTGGTGATCAATACATCATCTAATTTTCGTTCCGTAGCATTGATAGCAGCCATCACGTATATAAGACCGCTTTTCGTTTTAAAGTTGGAAAGGAAATTCTTTTGCTTCTTAATATCAGTATACAAATCGATCTCCAGTCCTTTGGCATTCATTTCAAAATTATTGGACTCGTACGGATAAACTTCTATAAAATATGCCGCCTCATTGGATTCAGGTTTATATGCCCCGCCTGTTACCCGATCCAGGGAAATACGGCAACGACCACCTTCGCTAATTTCAGATTTCTTACACAACTCAATGATCTTGTCCTCGAAAAATTGCGTCGTATAGAAACTGGCAGGACGCATTTTAATCGCTTTTGCACCTTCCAACAATCGACGGATATGATTATCCATGTTTAAAGGAACGCCATTCATAATTCGGATACTTTCAAAAACACCGTCACCATAAACGTGACCGCGGTTTCCAGCCTGAATTGTTGGCGCGTCATTGGTTAATAGAGTTCCGTTGTTATTGATGTAAAGCATATCTTATCCGAATAGAAGCTGAAGGAAGAATTTTCCCTTGTCAATATTAGTAATTAAAACGTAAATAATACCAAACAAAGCCCCGCCTATGTGGGCATCATGTGCTATTCCAGTACCCCCTCTCCTATCTGCCCAGTATTCAAATGCCAGATAAAGTGGGCCGAAAATATACGCTGGAATTGCAAAGGGAAGAAACATAATCGATAAAGGAAGTGTCGGCTCCCAGATGATCGTAGCAAAAATAATAGATGAAACCGCACCGGACGCCCCTAAAGCTCTGTAGGAAGGATTGTCTTGATTTCTGATGTAAGGAATGATCGTTGAGAAAAGTCCACCGCCCAGGTAAAGTATCGCAAAATGAAATTCACCACCCGCTGATCCATAACTCGAGACCAACTGGTATTCGAGGTAGGAACCTAAAAAATAGAGTGACATCATGTTGAACGCCAAATGCATGACGTCTGCATGAATAAGCATATGTGTGAACATTCGTTCATAGGCATGATGATGTTTCACCTCGTAAGGAACATATACCCAACGTTCGATCAAAGATCGATTGCTAAAACCATTTAAGGAGGCGATGATCGTTGCGGTAAGAATGATTGTTAACAAACTGATAGACATCTCTAAATCCCTTGGTTTTTTATAGTATCTTTTACCTGAAAAGGCAAAATTACATATTATACTTGCATCATGTTTCGTGGATCACTCGTCTGTTTATTAATTGCGCTTGTTTTAGCATCATGTTCGGACGGTTACCATCCAGCCAGTGTTGATTTTTTTGAGAACGATTCTATACCTCTTCGTCAAAAACTACAAAAGGTTTTGGAGCCTGAATACCTGCAGCAACTGGGATTCAATGAGGAACAATCCGCCTGGCTACAAACTTATTATGAAAACCGCAACTATAATCCACATTGGGTGAACGACTCGATGATCTCACAAGAAGGTCTTAACATGCGTCATCTTCTAAAACGCACACTTTGGTTCGGAATTCCCGAAAACAGAAATTCATTTATTCCAAAACAGAAAAAAAAATATTGGATCGAAGAAGAGCTTATGCTTACAGCCCGTTTCAGCTCTATGATCTCAGATCTGCATCATGGATTTATTGATCTGAATTCTAAAAATTACAAACCACAATTATTCGAATCTGTAGATAAAATAGACACCCTTTTACGAATGCGCGACACACTTGAGCTGGATCAAATTGTCCTGCGTCAGGGTATCAGCGATTCGAATTACCGTTTTTTGTCGAACCAGATCTATCGTTTTTGTTTGTTAAAAGGTTTAGACGATAAAGAAATTGCAGTTCCAACTCAAAAAGAAGATTCGCTTCAGTCCAGATTACTTGCCCGAAAAGCACTGCTCAACAAAAAATACCTGAAAGAATCCGATACGAGCGAAGATGCATTTGTCTCAGCTCTAAAGGTCTTCCAGAAAGAAAATGGTTTAAAAGAAGATGGTATTGTCGGAGAGTTTACAGCCAGAGCACTGAAAGAAAGTAATCTGCACAAGATCTTACGGGCAGCACTTTCGCTGGAAAAGATTCGCTGTCACATTGCGTTCCCGGAAAAATTTGTTCGAATTAATATCCCAGAATACCTTTTGCGCTTGGTTATTAAAGACACGCTTAGGCAAACTCATCGCGTCATCGTTGGCAAACCGGAAAACAAAACACCTGAACTGTCTTCTAAAATCCATAGTATTGTACTCTACCCCTATTGGAATGTCCCCTATTCTATTGCAGGAAAAGAAGTGCTGCCTTCAGTGAAGGCAAACCCAGGTTATCTGGCGCGGAATCATTATAAAATCTATCGAGGAGAACATGAAGTAAATCCTTCCGGTGTAAACTGGAAACATATCAAGGAAAATACCTTCCCTTACAAACTAGTACAGCAACCTGGAACGCATAATAGCCTGGGAATTATAAAGTTTGAATTCCATAGTAACTACAGTGTTTACTTACATGATACTCCATCCAAATATTTATTCAGCAAAGATATTCGTGCCTTTTCCCATGGATGCATGCGCTGTCAATACCCGGATAGTTTAGCTAAGACCATTCTCACCAATGATTCACTTAGAGATAAAGCCAATCCCACCACAGGTTTGATGATTGACAGTTTATTGCAGATCGTGGAAAACAGAAAGATCAAGTTACTGAATCCAATACCTGTTTATGTTGAATATCAAACCGTTTACGCCGACCGGGAATCGATCATTTTCTATACTGATATTTATTATCGTGACGAAGAATACTTAAAGGTCATGATGAACAAATGATTCTGTGTAATTTTGAAAAAAAAGAAATATGGGTCCGTTAATTTCACCTTCTGTTTTATCCTGTGATTTTGCCAATATTCAACGTGATGTTGAGATGATCAACCGTTCGGCAGCAGACTGGTTCCATGTGGATGTCATGGATGGTGTTTTTGTCCCCAACATTTCTTTTGGCTTCCCCGTGATCAGCGCTATAAAAAAGCATGCAAACCTTCCTTTGGATGTGCATTTAATGATCCAAAATCCTGATCAGTATATCGGTGAATTCAAAAAAGCAGGAGCTGACATCCTTACTGTTCATTATGAAGCATGCACGCATCTTCACAGAACGATTCAAGCCATTAAAGCAGAGGGAATGAAAGCTGGAGTAGCACTGAATCCGCATACTCCTGTGGATTTACTGCAGGATATTGTGGCGGACCTTGATCTTGTTCTCATCATGTCTGTGAATCCTGGATTTGGTGGACAATCATTCATTAAAAATGCGCTTTTAAAGGTAGAGCAGACTAAAAACCTGATTCATCGTACTGGTTCCCATGCATTGGTCGAAGTGGATGGAGGGGTTAACCTTCAAACAGGTTCCGAATTAGTAAAGGCAGGTGCTGATGTACTTGTGGCTGGCAGTTTTGTGTTTAATTCATCTGACCCGATCGAAACCATCAGCAATCTGAAAGCATTGCGTTGATGAGAGCCTTTTTTGCCGATAAATTCGAACGTGACCATCATCTGAATCTTTCTTTGATCACTTTTTTCGAGAAGCACGAAGATGGCATACCTGAATTTGTTTTGCGCTCCTTTTCACATATATTGAACATTCATTACCTCTGGAATTGTCGATTGCGCCAATTACCTCCAGATTCAGGAGAATGGGACATGCTTCCTCTTTCCTATTTCGGTCGATTTGAAAATCAGAATTACCAGGAAACTATAAACATTGTTGAGCATGTAGATTGGGATGAATTGATTCGCTACCATTCCTCTGAAGGTATTCCCCTGAATGGTGTGACGACTGACATTCTGTTTCATTTATTGCAGCATTCCAACTACCACCGTGCTCAGATCATTCGTGAGCTGAAACAGACCGGATTGAATCCACCTCAGACCGATCTGATCCTCTTTCGAACTAAACAGAAAGTAACAAAATGAACTTTAGTGCGTTTCTAACTGTATGAAAGTGTCTGTGTTCGTTTTTACAATGTTATTGTTAGGGAATATTTCTTTTTCCCAAGGAATCGACAACACAGCTATTTCGCAAAAAGAAGACTCTTTATCGATAATGTTGAATGTACTGCGTTCTTGTCAAAAAGACAAAGCAAAGGATAGTGCAAACACCCTGTTTAAATCCTATTTACTTCAAACCCTTCAGCTTCCTGAGGCCTTTACCTATTCGTTTTCAAAATTAAAATCTGTTGGTTTTGTAGATAGCCCAGACGGGGAAGTGCGTATTGTCAACTGGAACATTGAACAGCAAGATCAAACTCAAAAATACCATTGTTACATCCTGAAAAAAATGAAATCAGGAATTGTAATTACTGAAATGAAAGAAAATGCGGATACCCCTCCCCGACCGGAAGGGATTCTGGATGCTGAAAATTGGTATGGCGCGCTTTATTACAAGATTATTCCGAAAGAAAAAGGAGCTAAAAAAATGTATGTGTTGCTAGGTTGGGACGGCAACAATTCCGCATCTACCATCAAAATGATCGATGTACTTTATTTTTCCGGATCTAGCCCAAAATTGGGAAGTCCTGTTTTCAAAATGAATAGTACAACCGTAAAACGTGTTTTCTTTGAGCATTCTAAAAAAGTTTCTATTTCAGTGAAATACGAACCGGAATACGATCGCATTATTTACGATCATCTATCACCGGAAACTCCGGCTTTAGCAGGTTTCTATTCGTTTTATGTCCCTGATCTTTCTTATGATGCACTTTATTTCAAGGACAACAAATGGTTACTGAAAGAAGACGTAATCGGTATTAATAAATCTGACGGGGACAAAAAAGAGGTGTACATTAAAAATGAACGTTCAGGAAAGATCGAAAAAGTAGAGATCAAGGATAAATGGGAAAGTCCTGAAGACGCCAGTGCTCCTGCCGGTGGAACAGATCATAAGGCAGTACTTCCCGATGAAGAAGTTAAAGAAGAGGAAAAGAAAAAAGAAGAACTGGATAAAAAAGCAGATAAAAAAGACAAACGCGATCCCAATTCACTCAACACGACGGTAGGTTCAGGGAGATCAGGACGCCGACATCGGAACAACTGATTGAAATTAACCATGTTTATGTGGAAAAGTTTCCCCTCTGTTCACCCTAAATTTCTCTATTTTTGAAGCGTTAAAAATTGACCTATGAGTTCAAACCTTTATATTGTTCCTCACGATTTTACTCCCGTTGGAGATGCTGCCTTGAATTATGCCATCAACTTATCAAAACATGTCAAAGTTGATATCCGATTATTACATGTAGTTTCCTCTAAAAGCGATGCTGCTAAGGCATCTGCTAAATTGGATGAAGTGATCGCGAAAATTGGAACACATGAAGGGATTACCTTTTCGAAATCCATACGTGAAGGATCTATATTTGATCAAATTGGCGACCTTGCACGAAGAGAAAGCGCACAGTTGATTATCATGGGAACACATGGTGCTCTTGGAATGCAGAAGTTACTTGGAAGTAACGCAATGAAAGTGGTAACCGGTGCTGACACCCCTTTTATTATCCTTCAAAAGGACACCCCTTTCAAGGAAATTAAGAACATTGTAGTACCGATTGATCTTAGCAAAGAAAGCTTGCAGATTGTAAATAATGCTGGTGACCTTGCAGGTATCTTTGGCGCTACTGTGCATGTATTGGGAGAGAAACAGAACGATGAGTCTTTAAGTCAGACGATGAAAAATCGTATCCTGATTGTTAAGAAATTATTTATTGAGCGAAACGTTCCGTGTATCGTTGAACTCATTCCTCGTGGAGGATCGTATTCCAAAAAGATCATGGAATATGTAAAAACAAACAACATTGATATGGTGGCGATTGCATACCATTCCGAAAGTCTGTTACCTCAGTTCGATAAATTCGCCCAATCATTGATCACCAATGAGAGCAAATTGCCTTGTATGATCCTGAAATCGAAACCTGCTTCCTCCTTATATTTCTAGGATGGAACTGGGAGAGATCAATATTCTTAAAGTTTTACGATTCACTGCTCCGGGAGCCTATCTTGGTGACGAAGCTGGGAATGACGTACTTCTCCCCGGGAAATACATTCCTCAGGATTTACAGGAAGGGGATGATATTACGGTATTTCTGTACAAAGATTCTGAAGATCGATTGGTTGCTACAACCGAAACACCGAAGGTTATGCTAAATGGATTTGCCTACCTGAAGGTAAACGAGGTCAATCTTTATGGTGCTTTTCTGGATTGGGGTTTGGAAAAAGATCTGATGGTACCTTTCAAGGAACAGAACCAGCGCATGGAAGAAGGTAAGTACTACCTTGTAACCCTGCAAATGGATCATGCGACAGATCGCCTATTCGCATCCATGAAGATCAATCGGTACTTAAAACCTTGTGAAGATGTTTCATTAATCGGTAAAGAGGTAGAGGTGCTGATCTGTGACAAAACAGAACTTGGTATAAAAGTGATTGTTGATGACCTTTATCACGGTATCATTTATCGCAATGATATTAATCAAACGCTACGGCGCGGTGATCGCACACGCGGCTTTGTCTTGCTGGTTCGTGAGGATGGCAAACTAGACATCAGACTAGAAAAGATTGGTAATGTGCGATTTGATGAGGCGGAATTAACCTTATTAGAAATTCTGAAAGCAAAAGGCACACTTTACCTCACCGATAAAAGCGACCCGGACGAAATTCGTGAAATGGTAGGAATGAGTAAAAAGCTTTTCAAACAAACTATTGGAAAGCTCTACAAAGCCAGGCAGATCGAACTAACACCTGCTGGAATTCAACTCATTGAAAAGACTTCCTAGCTATTTAAAGGCTCATCATTTCTTTAAACCGAATAGCTTGTCTTCGAGAGATTTCGACCTTCTCCCCTTCTCTTAATTCTACTTGTAAACCACCATTAAACCAGTTTTCAATGCTGCTTACCCATTGTAAATTAATAATGAATTTGCGATTGGCTCGAAAGAAAAACTCTGGATCCAGTCGGTCTTCAAGACTGTTTAATGAACGTAAGATCAAGGGACGAAACTGATCAAAGTATACTTTAACGTAATTGCCATCGGACTCGAGCATCCGTACCTTACTCAACTCGATAAACCAGCATTTTTCTCCATCTTTTATAAAGACCTTATCTTTAATTGAAAGTTTGCGGTCTTTTCGTGTAGTCAGTGCTGTCTGATTACTTTGGAAATCATCTTCAGATTGAGAGAGTTTATCGATCGCATCCTTTAATCTCAGTGGATCCACAGGTTTCAATATGTAATCCAATGCGTTGACCTCAAATGCCTGAATGGCATATTCATCATAGGCCGTAACGAAAATAACCTTTGGTATTTCCTCCAATTGCTTCACCATTTCGAAGCCATTCATTCCCGGCATATTGATATCCAGAAACAGTAAATCCGGCTGTAACGTTTGACATTTTTCCACACCTTCTTCCCCATTACGGGCTTCATCGATGATATCTATCTCGTGATAATCTTTCAATAAAGACTTCAACTCTTCTCTTGCAAGTCGCTCATCATCAATGATCAATGTTTTAAATGATTTCATCCGCTTTATTTTTGAATTGTTAATCGGGCGACCACATTTTCACCCTTTTGAAGTAGTTCCAGTTTCGCTTTTCCCTTGAATTGCAGATCCAGTCTTCTTCGGGTATTGGAGATTCCTATCCCCGATTCGCTAGATTCCTTTAGTTGACCGGAATTAACCACCTCTAATAACTGTAGATTTTCTTCGTCAATACTCCTGATCAATATGGTTCCTCCATTTACCAAATGAGCGATACCATGTTTGATTGCGTTTTCCACCAGTGTTTGCAAAGAGAAAGGCGGAATCAAAAGCTCATTCATTCGATCGTCCGTGTCCCAGACAATCTTGAGGCGTTCTTCAAAACGTACTTTCTCCAATTCGAGGTAGTGATCGATCATTTCCAATTCGGAACGAAGAGGGACCAGCTCTTCTTTCCCCATGACCAATGACTTGCGCAACAATGCTGACAAAGTGGTGACGGCATCTTTAGCTTTAGCCGGTTCGATATCAATGAGTGCACGTATACTGTTTAATGAATTGAACAAAAAATGAGGATTTAACTGAGACAGCAGGTTTTTCAACTCAATTTCATTTCTACTGGCCTCCAGTGAAATATTATTCAACTCTTGCTGCCTGGATTTTTGAAAGAAGTGGAAAGTGAAATAAACCGAATTCCAAAACAAAATCAGGATCAATAATGCAAATACATTGATCAGCGTGTCAAGCCAATTCAAATGTTTGCTTGAATTATTCACATAAAAAGAAATCGCTTTCGTACTTAGCGAAATTACAGTCGAGCATACCAAAGATGCAAGAAAAACCCTCGGAATCAGCGGGAACAACTTTAAATCCAGCCATTTCGAACGCAGAAAAAAGGATCGCATGAAATGTGTCGATCCAATTCCAAGAAGGATCAGTGATATGATATTCACAAAAAAAGGAACATCAATCTTGGCAGGATCTTCAGCGTAGGTCGCCAAAAAAACCAATGCGGCATAAGAAACCCAGCCTATTAGCTGCGCAGACCAATAAATTTTTCTTCCTCCACCCATCATAACAAAAATAAGTTGTTTGACTTACTTGAGTTCGTTGTTGGTACAACTGGCTAAAGAATTACTTCGGTGGTTCATTTTCTGTTTGGAATGTTTTTTGACAATTTTGTGCCATGCCGTTTAAACTGCTATTTTTTCTCTTTTTCCCAATACTTGTTAGTTCGCAAGTATTCGAAGTTCCAAAGTACGGGTGGAATGCAGGAATATCTCTACAATTCGGAACACATATTAACAGTATTGGCATTCAGGTAAACACCTATTTTAGTGACCGGTTTTACCAAGTGAATATTGGCGAACAACTCACCTTCAGACTTTCCGACTTAGGAAAACGTAAAAACTTTTTTCAGTCGCGTTTTTCCACAGGGGTGGTCCTATTGGCAGGAAAACAAAATACTCCAAGGGATTTTCAATTGAATAGCCTTTACCATAACACCTCTTACAATTACGGTCTTGCTTATAATTACCTATGGTATTGCGACAACATGAGTACATCCCAGCGTTCTGGTGGTTGGGCACTTCACTTAAAGAAGACTTCAATTCTTTTTGAGAACGACATTTTTGGTGGACAAGGCAAAGATCGATTTAGAACTGGTCAACTCGCCGTAAGCTACCGCGATTCTATTTGGAAATTTTCCACAGGCTTTTCTATTTGGACGGGAGAAACATCGGGTACTGACTGGCAAAAAATCACATTCGATGGCTGCCCGAATGGCTATAGGAGTCTGGAAGACAAACCTTACGGAAGAACAAGTCACGGCATTGCCTATGTTGGGTTTGACTACGGATACGGCTCATCACAATGGCTTGGCTACAAAATAGGAGTCGACAGCGAACGTTTGCGTCATCAACTTCAAAACCGATTGTTACATGATCTGATCTGGTTGCCTAAAACATTGCCAAGGAATACACCGCACTACCCTATGCTCGATCAAAATGGATGTCCGGTGTTCGATAAAAATGACGCTCGAAAAAATGAGCTATACTTTCAAGGAGGTGTAAATTCAAACTGGTCTTATTAGATTGTGGATATTATTTGACAAATCCGAAGAATTCTCTATCGAGTATCGCTTGAATCTACTAACTTTGCGCCCCGTAGTTACAGTTTTTCTCTATGTCGAATTCTACGAAATACGTATTTGTAACCGGGGGTGTTACTTCTTCACTTGGTAAAGGGATCATTTCCGCTTCTTTAGCAAAATTACTTCAGGCTCGAGGCTATTCCGCCACGATACAAAAACTTGATCCATATATCAATATCGATCCTGGAACTTTGAATCCATACGAGCACGGTGAGTGTTTCGTAACAGATGATGGTGCAGAAACAGATCTTGATCTTGGTCACTACGAGCGCTTTCTGAATGTACCGACATCTCAAGCAAATAATGTGACGACAGGTCGTATCTATCAATCTGTGATCGAGAAAGAACGACGTGGAGAATTCCTTGGAAAAACCGTTCAGGTGATTCCTCACATTACGGACGAAATCAAAAATAGAATCCAGATCCTTGGGAAAAGTGGTGAATACGACATCGTGATCACTGAAATAGGTGGAACAGTCGGTGATATCGAATCTCTACCTTATGTAGAGGCTGTTCGTCAGATGCTATGGGAATTTGAGAACGATTGCATCGTAGTTCACCTTACCTTGGTGCCTTATCTCGCGGATGCAGGAGAACTTAAAACAAAACCCACTCAGCACTCTGTGAAGCAGTTGCTTGAACTAGGTGTTCAGCCTGATATCCTTTGTTGTCGAACTGAGCACGAACTTGATCTTACATTACGCAAGAAGATCGCGAAGTTTTGTAACGTCAGTATGAATGCAGTTATTGAATCCCGCGATGCAGAATCGATCTATGATGTTCCATTGTTAATGCAGACTGAAGAACTGGATAAAGTCGTGCTGGAAAAACTTGGTTTATCTGCTAAATCCACTCCAAAACTCGACAACTGGAAAGAATTCCTTCGCAGACTAAAAAATCCAACATCAGAGATCAATATTGGTTTGGTAGGTAAATATGTTGAATTGAAGGATTCATATAAATCAATTAGTGAATCGTTTATTCATGCGGGTGTTGCTAACGAAGCCCGAGTGAATGTGAAGTGGATTCATTCTGAAAAATTAAGCAAATCAAATCTGGAAGATGAGCTAAAAGGTTTAGATGGGATTCTTGTCGCTCCTGGATTTGGTTCACGAGGAATCTCAGGAAAGATCGAAGCTGTTCGTTTTGCGCGTGAAAACAAGATTCCTTTTCTTGGAATTTGTCTTGGAATGCAGTGTGCCGTGATCGAATATGCGCGTCACGTCCTTGGATTTGAAGATGCACATACCACTGAGATCTCAGAGGACTCTAAGTATCCTGTGATCAGTATGATGGAAGAGCAGAAGAACATTGAAGAAAAAGGCGGAACGATGCGACTTGGCGCTTACAGCTGTCAACTAAAACCTGGATCTAAAGTAGCTGCGGCATACAACACCGATAAGATTTCTGAACGCCATCGACATCGTTATGAGTTCAATAACGCTTATTTGGAAGATTTCGAAAAAGCAGGGATGATCCCAACGGGTAAGAATCCCGAAACCGGCCTTGTCGAAGTAGTAGAAGTAGAAAACCATCCTTGGTTCGTTGGAGCACAATTTCACCCGGAATATAAAAGTACGGTAGCTAATCCCCATCCCCTATTTGTAGCATTTATCGATGCTGCGATCAAAAACAAAAAATAAGAAATGGATAGAAATTCGATTATTGGGCTGGTGCTCATTGGACTGATTTTATCAGTTTATGCGATTGTAAATCAACCTACTGAAGCAGAAATTAAGAAGCAAGAAAAGGAACTTGCACTTCAGCAAAAGAAAGAGAAAGAAGCAGCGACTAAAAAAGAAGCCGACAAAAAAGAAACGGCTGCCACTGCCAAAGACGCTAAAGCAATAGCGACAGTTCAGAAAAAAGAAAGTTTTGTTCGACTCGAAAACGAAAAACTGATCATAGATCTTTCTACTAAAGGTGGAATCGTTTCTGCTGCGCGATTAAAGGAATACGAAACCTATTCAGACTTTGCCGATAAACGCAATAAGAAAGACACTTCCAAGGCTATCAAACCTCTGTTGCTGTTCTCTAATGGAGACGCCGTGAACCAGTTGCGTTTTCCAATGAATGGAAAAACACTCGCTACGGGGACCATGGATTTTGAAGTGATCAAAAAGACCAATGAGTCAGCCACGTTACAGACTGTTCTGAAAAACGGAGAGAAGATCATCTTCACATACACCTTGAAAAAAGACGCGTATGATTTGGACTATACCGTGAAAATGGAAGATTTTGACGGAAAAGTAGCTCCGCAAAACGTGCGATTCGGTTGGGAAACCGCTTTTAGAAGAACCGAACGACTCTTCACTGAACAGCGTCGAGTTTCAACGGTGTGTTTCAATCAGGAAAAAGAAGGACTCGACTATTTATCAGAAATGGGTAACGACGATGCAACGGCTGAAGATAATATTAGCTGGATCGCATTCAAACAAAGTTATTTCTCCTCCATCATTCGTCCTGACAAAGCGTTCGACAAGAAAGGAACTAAGTTCGTCGTGAGAGAATATAAGGATGGACATGAGCGTCAATGGACCCATTTAAAGGGCTTTAAAGCAGATGCAGGACTAGGATTCACCAGCGCGGAGAATATGACTATGCACATGAACTGGTTCTTTGGTCCGAATGATTATGAGGTGCTAAAATCCTATGATCAGGGGTATGACGACATTCTAAACTTTGGGTGGGGATTGTTCAGATGGATCAACTTGTATGCCGTTCAGCCTTTGTTCAACTTCTTGACGAACACAGGAATGGGAGTTGGAATTGCGATTTTGATGCTGACCTTGGTATTGAAGTTCATCTTGATGCCTATCCAGTGGAAAATGTATCTTTCTTCTGCAAAAATGCGCATCCTGAAACCAGAGATCGATGAATTGAATGCGAAATATCCGAATCAGGATGACGCGATGAAGAAGCAAATGGAAATGATGACCTTGTACCGCGAATCAGGTGCAAGCCCTTTATCCGGTTGTGTTCCGATGTTAATACAAATGCCGATTTTGCTGGCGGTATTCCGCTTCTTCCCTTCTGCATTTGAACTTCGCCAGAAATCTTTCTTATGGGCTGAAGACCTTTCTTCGTACGATTCCATTGCGGATTTCGGAATGAACATCTGGCCTTATGGAGATCACGTGAGTTTATTCACTTTGTTGATGTCTGCCACTACGTTGATCTATACATATCTGAACAGCGGCAACATGCAGCAACCACAGCAACCCGGAATGCCGAACATGAAAGTGTTGATGTATATCTTCCCAGTGATGATGATCTTCTTCTTCAACAATTACTCATCAGGCTTAAGTTATTACTACTTCATCTCTACCTTGATCTCTATTCTGATCATGGTGCTGATCAAGCAATTCTTTGTGGACGAAGAAAAGTTGAAATTGAAAATGGCGGATCGCAAAGCAGCTGCGGCAGCGAATCCAAAAGTGAAAAAGAAATCGAAGTTTCAAGAACGCCTCGAGCAAATGCAAAAAATGCAGCAAGAGCAATTGAAGAACAGAAAGAAATAAATCGAATCCCGGGAAACCGGGATTTTTTTTTGTGCTGTACTTTTCGCAGGATTTCAAATCCTGCGGAGCGGTAATCTCTAAGATATTAATACAATAAACTCTTCTTCGATGCATTTCTCCATCCGGCCTGACTCTCGTAATCTACGAAATAGATCTTCAGGTCAGCCTGACTTTCATACTTTACAAAGTAAATCTTCTTCTTCGATTGGCTTTCATACTGTGTAAAAAACCATTTTCCATCGTTTTGTCCGGCCTGACTTTCATATTTCACTTTGTAGACTTTCAAGTCCGCCTGGCTTTCATACTGAACAACAAACACTTTCACATCGGCCTGACTTTCATAATCTACAGAGTAAATCTTCTGCGCCTTCAAGGTGCCAGTAACTAAAAGGATCAATGAGGTAAAAAACAGTTTTTTCATGGCTAAGAAATTATCCTCCAAGATATTATTTATTTCAATTCAAAATTCAGATCAAGTGCACCTTTCAATACTTTGATCACAAAGATCATCTGACCGTATTTCTCGTAAGATGAGCGAATTTCTTGCTGTAAAAGTTCAAAAACCATATCGAACGCCCCCGTAATATGGGTGCTTGTTGCATTTACTTTGACTTGGATACCGGCATGCGATCGCACGCGTTCAATAAAATCCAAGATCTGTTCTTCGTAGGCTTCTGTAAGCGGGTAATTGCTTATTTCGATGGTTGTTTGCATTATATTTTTTATTAAATCAGTTAAATTACGAAATACTCACATCCGATTCTAAATTGGCCCAAGTTTACAATTCAATTTACACTTCTTAAAACTGGATCTTATACACGAGGTTTGGGAAAAATCCGAGTTGATATGTGGTGCTAATATTCTGTGATTTTTCGTCATAACTCATCGAAAAAACATTTTTATGATTGGTCACATTTTGAAGATCGAGCGAAAGTGTTTGTGCTACTTTTCGTTTTGCGCTATTAAACGTAAATCCGGCTTTTAAATCCATTCTGTAATAGGTGTCGTAATAACTTGAATACACATCCGTAGACAACACTTCCCTTCCAACGGCTTTTGAAGCAGTTAAATCGATTGGCGTATAGGCCCTACCACCCGCATTGGTGAATTTGATATCAAAGGAAAAGCGATTTCTTTTATCCTTACCCATTTTCCATTCTTTTCCTGCCAACATATTAAAGACATATTTCCCATTAAAAGCAGTATTTCGCTCAATACCATCACTACCTATGTATTTAGACTCATAGACCGATCCTGTTAACAATGCATAATAACCTTTGCTAAAAAATTTCTCAACGGTCAGTTCTAAACCATAATTTGTGCCTGTCCCCGTATTGATTAAACTATCCGTTAGATCGGCTTTAAACGTAGAACCTGTATTCAACATGGAATAACTGCTCGAAAATGAGGTAACAGGGACATTGTAGATGGACTGATAATACACTTCTGTTTTTATTCTCCAATCAGTAAATGGCTGAAGATTATAGCCCAAAACAAAGTGGTGACTTTTGGTGAAATCTAAATTTTCATTATTGTAAACGGTATCCCCAGTGAGATTAATACTTTGTAAAAAGTAGACATTAATTGGCTGCATTTGTGAATGCAATCCGTACCCTAAATTAAAACTGCTTTTATTCGTTGCATTGAAGACCAAACCTAATCGAGGTTCAACCGATGTGGCTTTGTTTAAAAGGAAATATTGTGAATGCACCCCGGCATTTAAAATTAATCTGCTAGTCATGTTGTATTTCAAATGTGCATAAGCCTGAGCCAGATTGGTATTACTTTGATAGTCCCATATTTGCTTTTCCGGAGTGAAGATCTGATCCTTTGTTTTATAATAAAGATTCAAGGCAATCATCTCATCCTGAACACCCAATTTCAGGAATAATCGTGAGTTTACTTTCAAATTATAATTGCTACTTACAAAATAAGTTGTCTTGGCCACGTCACTTACTTCTCTTGTGAAAATGCTATCCATCATGTGATCATATGCATATCCGGTCTGATCGGTAGAGGAATAATTCACACCTGCCGTTGTCGACATATATGATTTAGAATTTAGCTGTTTGAAATGGTTCACACCTCCTATTCCAATTTTACTTGCAAAATCCACTTTGTTTCCGTTACCATAAAGGGTGTTCGAGTTTCCACCACCGATATTGATCGTACTTGTAGCAAGAATCCCGAACATTGAAAAAGTTCCAAGCCTGGTAGTACCGCTATTCAATTTAAACGACAGATCTTGATAAGACGGGGTTGCTGTGGTTCCGATATTTACTCCCACTGCCTGTGCAATTCCCGCTAATGAATAACGGTATCCTACCAAATAGGATGCATCTCTTTTCTTGCTAAACGGCCCTTCAGTGGTTAATTCCAAACCTGTAATGACACCTGCTTGCATCGTTGTTTCTCGCTTTTTGTTGTTTCCATTTCTGAATCCAAGATCAAATACACCAGATGTTGCGTTCCCATATTCAGAAGGAAAAGCAGACGTGAAAAAGTCTGAATTCTTCAATAAATTGGTATTAATGGCGCTCACCGCACCCCCCGTCGTTCCTACAGAGGCAAAATGATTTGGATTGGTCACATTCATTCCATCGATTCTCCATAAAACACCAACAGGTGAATTACCCCGAATCACAATATCATTGCGGCTGTCATCCGGTGCACTCACACCAGCAAAGTTTGCGGCTAAACGTGCAGGATCACTTCTCCCCCCGGCATAACGATTCACCTCCTCCATGGAAAATGTGCGGGCGCTTACGGTTGCCAATTTGTTAATCGCACCTCCCTTATTGGTTGCTTTGATCGTTACCTCGTTCAATTGCTTAAACTCTTCCTCAAGAGCAATATCCAGTATAACTTCTTTACCAGAAGTTACGACCACATTGGGAAGCACCACTGTTTTATACCCTGTGTAGCTGATCTTAACTTCATATCTATCCGGTGGAATCGAAGTCAAGCTATAATTACCCAAAGAATCTGTACTTGTTCCTATCTGTAAGCTAGTAATTTGCACATTCACTCCATAAATAGACGCGTGGGAAAGCTTGTCTGTGATATTGCCGCGAATAGTTTGTGTATTGTTTTGACTGAACGTAAAAATCGGGAGAAAAAGGTAAAATAGAAATAATCGTGACATCTGAAATGAATAAAACAGGACCAGCTTAGTTGCTTGACGTCTAATTCAGATGCTCTTATTTCTCTTAACTTGCGGTAAGCGAAAAATATAGTTTAAATTAAAGGAGGATCAGACCAAAATGAGATCAAACAGCCTTTATGGAGCTAAGGAAAATAGAATATTACTCTTTCAACGCAATCTTATCATACGAAGTCACAATTCCTTTAATAAGTGCCGAACTGAATCCACTGTGTTCCATTTCATTTAAACCAACGATCGTACAGCCTT
>CAIYQV010000151.1 GCA_903928365.1 uncultured Flavobacteriia bacterium | reverse complement strand
TTGGGATTATCTGCCGGTGTCCATGTATAGGTTGTACCCGCAGGAACAATGGCTCCTCCACCACTTGTTGGTGTAACCGTAAATGTACCGCCGTTACAAATGGTGGTGTTGAAATCCGGAATAGAAATACCTGGAACAACGGTTACCGTTACCGTAAATGTAGGGCCTACACAACCATTGGCACTTGGCGTGACTGTATATACAACTGTTTGAGTGGCATTACTATTATTAGTTAATGTTCCGGATATCGAACTTCCGCTTCCACTCACATCTCCCGTTACGCTGGTGTTGTCAACTACCGTCCAGCTATAGGTTGTTCCGGATGGGACAATGGTTGTAGGAGGGTTGTTTGTAGGTTGTACGTTAAAGGTATTTCCTGAACAAATCGTGGCGGTTTGGTTGGGGATGATAGGATATTGACTTACAGTTATTGTTTTAGTTATTGAGTCTTTTCCGCATCCATTCCCATTTATTAACTTGATGTTGTAAGTTCCTGCTTGAGTAAACAATAGAGATAATGCAGATGAACCACTTGTCCAGAAGGCCGGAAATTGGAAACCATTCGTCAATCCGTATGAACCACTGAGCAAAGTGTAACCGCTAGATGGTTGAATATTCCAAATAAATTTACTCGTACTATCACAACCGGATTCAGAAACGTTCACCCCATTGTAAGAGGTATTTGTTATAAATGCGGTATCATTTACACATAGGCTATTATTAGGCTGTATTGTGAAGTCAGCATCCGTTGATTCACTTACATAAATAGGTCCAATAGAAACTATGGATGTACCACAGACATTTGTTGCTGTTACAGTTGCTGCAAAACTATTTGGCACAACTTGTTGACCACTGGATCCAGAGAATGTAGAGGTCGTTCCACAACTCGAGTTTGGAAAAACATGATTTATAGTTGAGTTAAATGGAGTTGTAAGAACTGTTGGTGACGATCCATCATTATATTCAACGGTGTAGGTACTATTTGGAACATTATTATTTCCAAGAATAAAAGAATAATTTAGCGGAATACAAGCACTATTGCCCGCACCAGTTAAATTTATAGTTGGGGCCATTCCTAGGAAAACACCATATGATTTGGTAATCACACATCCATTAGGCAATGTGTAGGTTACGGTCATGGTATATGAATTCTGTGTGGCGCCATTAAAAGTGTGCAAAATCGGATTAGAAGGAGAGTTAGTGCTTGTACCATCACCCCAGTTAATAACTACGGTAGTTCCTGCGGGATATGTTGGGAGAGAAAAATTGAATGGTATATTGGATGAGTAGGGAGGTAAACTTGAATTCGAAGGACAATAGCGATAATTTAGTGTTCCATTAAAAGTGGAACTACTATATCCATTTGCTCCTGTAGTTGGTGTAGTTAATGATAAATCTCCAGGAGAAAATACGTTAACACTTACAGTTGCTGTCGAGTTGCCATTGACAGTTAGCGTGGTTGTATAGTTTCCAGAAGTATTGTAGGTCACATTATGAGGTCCAACAGATGCGGCACTTTGTGGTGTTCCTCCAGAAAAATTCCACTGATAAGTGGTTTGTGAGTTTCCCCCACTTGTTGTATTTGTGTAAGTGACAGACTGGCCTTTACAAATTGTAATCACCCCCCCCACCGCCGCAGGCGAAGTTGTAAAACTGGCATTCTGCGCCAGGGAAACCAGGCAAAAAAGCAAAAAAATCCCTAATGAAAATAATGTTTTCATAGTAGCGCAACATGCGAGTAGGTTTCATGGTCACCGGAAGTGAAGAATCAAATATATAATAAATTCTTAATAAAGAATGATTTAGCGCACTAATTTTTAAAAATGTAATTAAAAATATAGTCTAAACTCACAAACTCATCGACAGACAAATCTTCGGCACAATATTCTTCTTCCAGTCCGAGTCTGCATAATAGCCGTAGCGGTAAAATCCACCAATGCCGAAAGCCGTGAAGTTGTTTTGAAATAAACCATTCAGATAGATTCCGGCTTCGTTGTAACCTTTGTCCATTGAATGCACTTCAAAAGAATGATCAGAAACATTGTTTAATGTTCCAAAACCTACTGCATGGTGCAAGCCAATTTGGGGTTCGTTCCAAGCTGCTTTTGTCTTGAATGCATTGAAATTCATTCGAACAAAGAAGGAAGCCTGTTTGTCATGATAGAACGCTGATGGAGCCATGGTTTCGAAAGAATTCACTACAGCGAGGTTCCATTTTAAACCGGTGGTGGCAGGGGTTTGCATTAAAAAGAGTGGCACGTTGCCATCAGTCATTCCACCAGCAAGCATCCAGGAGAATTTACCCAGGCCGCGTATTTGAATATCTTGTTGAACTTCTGCATTCAAACGGATGTATTTGAATTCAGAACTATACACTCCTTTCCAACCTTTAGTGGCTTTTACCACTAATCTGGGCCATTTCGTTCCTTTTGAAATTCGTTGGGTTCCCAGCTGCATTACTTTTTCCCCAATGTTCCAAGACACCTCCAACGAGGTTTCGGCAAGGTCGAAATCCTGAATGTATGTTCCAATATTCTTGGCGACATGCCAAAAACGGTATCCTTCCGTCAAACTGATCCGTTGAAAGTTTCCAATCAGCGCAAACTTCATGTTGGAACGTACATTGAATGAAAAAGCGGCCTCAGCCAACCGCTGCCGATCCATATTTCGAATGAAAAGATGCCGATAAAGAGAGGTTGAATTAAGCGAAAACCCATCTTTCTGGAAATAATATCCTCCCCGTTCCATCACGTCTTGCTGGTATCGCAGGTCGAGCTTCATCCCATATTCTTTTGCGATCCAGAATCGCGCATTGCCGCCATATTTCCATTCTTTATCACGCGTTGACCAGGCGAAATATCCGCCGAATGAAGCTGATTTCATGAGTTTTCTTGAGGTTTCCAGTCCTGCACCAAAACGTGTTCCTTCATATTGATCGTAGTCAAGCAGTCGCATCAGATCCAGATTCACATAACCCATCGGTAGTTTGCCTTCCGTCAGAGCGGTCAGAGCCATAAGTCTTCGTTCCAGGTGATTTTCCCTGGAGACGCTGTCTATCAGACGATACGTATTTTTTTCCCTGTCCGTGATCGAGAATTCTCGGAGGGTGTCCCAGTCGGATTCAGATCGTTCTCCGGCATCTTCATTGGTAGTGACACTAATATTATTAAAATCACGTTTTTTAAGCCCTTGAGGATCAAAATCAACGTCCTTGATATAGGTGTTTCCTTTTCCTACGACCTCCATCCCTTCCACTGAAACAGTTAAAGGAAATTTGATTTCGGTACTCAACTTCGAAGGAAACCACTTTTTGCCATTCGTGAATTGGTATTCCTGAATGATCTGAAGCTTAATGCCGGTAGTATCCTCGTAGGGCGATGCAGTTACTTTTTCAATCGCAAAACCATTGGTATTGATGTACAGTCTACCCGTCATCCCCTCAAAATTACGGCCCTTTCTTGGACGGTAGAATATGGTAAATGTCGTATCCTGATTGACGATCGTTGTATCCTCCAAAATGAATAGGTACCTTTTTGTTCCTCCCAGTGCGATGGGATTGATATACGATTTACCTAATAGTTGAAATTGATTTTCATAAAAACTGAAGGACTGAATTTCATTGGCAAACGTGGAAAAAGTAGGATCGGTAAATCCGGAGACTTTGTAGGCGGTGATCTCTTCCTTATCTCTACTCGGCGGAATGAACGTTCGCGTAGAGGCACTCTCCATCATGAACAAATGTTGCTTGTCGAAGAATTCCCTGATTTTGATTACTGTGGAATCTTTGGAGGTATCTGGAAGTGCTGCCAGTTTTTCCCGATCGGCATCAAAAATAAATTTACTGTAACTGTTGTAACGAAAGGGATCGTTTTCCGTCGGACTGTTCTTTTTCCTGTTTTCAATGGCTTTATCAATAATGCGATGCGCAGGATTTTCTCCAGCTACAACCTTCACTTCCAGGATCTCTTTCACCACTGAAGTCATGCGAATCGTTTGGTTGGATACATTGCTCAATTCTACCAAGGTGTCTCTGAATCCGGAAGACCGCAACTCAACACTGCTCGCATTTTCATTAACTGAAAAGATTCCGTCAATGTCAGCCAGTTTTGGATCACCGATGTTGGGTTTCACCTTCACAAAAGGGATCGGTAAGTCATTTTCATCATGTATGAAAAACGTTTTCTGGGCAAACAAAAGTGGTATGGCACCAATAATAAAGTAAGCAAGCAGTAATTTTTTCATGTCGTGAAGCGGCGTTTGTAATCTGTGTGGTAAAGTTAGGTTTAAAATCCTGTGAAATATGCCGTATTTTTGACCTATGGGTAATTGGAAGGATCAGCGTCAGATAGTGAAGGTTTTGAGGCCCGGACGAATTTGGAATCTTTTTCTTTTGCGGTTGAGTTACTTGCTTTCACGATTGGTCGGTAAATCTTTGCTAATGGGTAAACCATTCAGTTTATCCATCGAACCAACTACCGCTTGCAATCTTGCTTGCCCGGAATGTCCGAGTGGACTGAAACAGTTTACGCGACCCACAGGAAAAATAGATCTCGACTTTCACGA
>CAIYQV010000150.1 GCA_903928365.1 uncultured Flavobacteriia bacterium | reverse complement strand
CCGCGGGACTTGAACCAAGTTCGATTGCATTTCCTTTCAGAAAAGTCTTTTCAGATAAGCCAGGTATTCATATCAGAATGGCCGAAGTTTCTGAAATTATCACAGAAAGAAAAGCAATTAATACTTCTATTGGAGAAATATCATTCGATTACCTCATCATTGCTACCGGTGCCAACACGAATTATTTCGGGAACGAAGAAATTGAACGACACAGTTTACCTATGAAAAGTATTCAGGAAGCACTGCAACTGCGAAATACTCTTTTTCAGCGTTTTGAGGAAGCACTTCTGGCATCAACAGAGGAAGAACGAAATTCCTTTCTGAATATCATTATCGTTGGTGGTGGTCCAACAGGAGTAGAGGTTGCTGGCACTATTGCAGAAATGAAACGCTTCATTCTACCGAAAGATTTTCCGGAAATGGATTTCAGCCAAATGCGAATAGTGTTACTGGAAGGTTCACCTCGTGTTTTGAATGCCATGAAGGATATTTCTTCCACAAAAGCTGCACATTATTTAAAGGAAATGGGCGTTGAGGTTCATACCGGAACCGTAGTCACATCCTACGACGGCTCCATTGTAACTTTAAAAGACGGATCGCAGCTGCCTTCCAAAACATTGATATGGGCTGCCGGAGTAAAGGGAAATCTCATTAGCGGATTACCTGAAGGTGCTTATGGTCCTGCAAGTCGTTACCATGTGAATGAGTTCAATCAAGTATCGGATTGTGATTCAATTTATGCTATTGGTGATATCGCTTGCATGACTTCGGAAAGTTATCCCAAAGGACACCCGCAGATGGCGCAACCTGCAATCCAACAAGGTAAATTACTTGCTTCCAACCTATTAAAATCCATTCAAAAGAAACCACTTAAACCTTTTCGCTATAAAGATCTGGGAAGTATGGCGACCGTTGGACGGAATAAGGCCGTGGTAGAATTACCCAAAGCAAATTTTCAAGGGTTCTTTGCCTGGGTCTTGTGGCTTGTCGTGCATCTAAAATCCATATTAGGGGTCCGCAACAAGTTTTTAGTCTTACTCAACTGGATCTGGAACTACGTAACTTATAACCTCTCCTTACGTTTGATCATCGGACCCGTTAAGAAGAAAAATTAAACAAAAAGAATATTCTGTTCATGAAGCGTTTTTTCCAAAGCAAGTGGTTCCGCATTCCATTTTTCACACTCACATTTGCGTTTGCCTTGATCGGTTTTTTCCTGACCGGTTCATATCTGGCTATTAAAATGAAATGGACCAATGATTCGGGGATTGTGGACGCCAACAACCGTTATTTCTCGGAAATGCAAGACAAGTACGACCAGTCTTTCCGAAAAATAAAGGACAAGACTAAATACGAGGATCACGAGGCACTTCATCGCATCTTGATCCTAAACAAATACTATCCGAAGAACGCTGCCTTCATTCTTCATGCCTACCGAAAGAACCACAATGCAGAAGAAATACTTAGAATGCTGGACGCGGTAGACATCGAACTGAAAAACGACAAAGCGTATTCAAAAGAGGTGGCAACTTATTTCTTTGATAAAAAGCACCGCAAACCATCCATGAAGCATGAAAGTGTCTATGAATGGATGAACATCGTAGAATGGCAAACCTTTAAAGAAGCTGTGGCAAAAGACAAGAAGCTGATTGATTCTGCAGCCAATCTGACAGGTGTTGAACCACGCTTAATTGTAGCGTGTTTGGTGGGAGAGCAAATTCGATTATTCAAT
>CAIYQV010000149.1 GCA_903928365.1 uncultured Flavobacteriia bacterium | reverse complement strand
TCCGAAAGAACAGCATGAAGAAGACTAAATAAAAAAAGCAGAGTCGTGCTTCACTCTCGTTCTCACACTTTTATCCTGAGTTAATCGAAGGGCACTCTGGTTTTTTGTACCCGAGGCCGGAATCCCTGCGTGACTGCATCAAGCAGGCAGGGAACCGAAGCACTCTCGAAAGAACAGGATTTTGAATATTATATAAAAAAACCAGAGTTGATTACATCGCTCTCGCTCTGTTTCTCACTCTGGTTTTTTGTACCCGAGGCCGGAATCGAACCGGCACTCCCGAAAGAACAGGATTTTGAATCCAGCGCGTCTACCAGTTCCGCCACTCGGGCATGGGGGTTTTGCTTATCGGACTGCAAATATAATGACTTTTTCTTTTTAATACGATCGTTGATGTACAACTCTCACAATATTCTTTATTCCGTTTTGTTCTACCGTCAGCAAGTAAATTCCGGATGCCAGTGAATCTAACTCTTGTAAGGTAAATTCCTGTTGACCTGGCATTAAACCTATAGTTTTGATAATCATACCATTAATATCAGTTAATTGTAATGTTCCTCCATCCTTTTCTACAAGGTTTATGGAAAGTTCATTCACAAACGGATTCGGATGTACACTAATTTGTTGCTCCACGTTTTCCATTAAGCCAGTCATGCTACATCCGATAAGTGATCCAGGCATATTGGCGTCAAGCCATGTGATCCTGCGCGTAACCCAGTCCTTTAACCGTTGCACTTCCTCTGCATAGGTTTGAGCAGGTGCCTGAACCTCAGGCGTTCCTGTTGCGAGGCCAAGATGACCCCAAACCTCGTAATGCCAGTTCTGACTTTCTGCCACAACGGATGCAACCGAATCTATTTGGGCATGTAAATAATGGATATCTAAGATACTTCTTCGAAGGTCGTCATATCGGCATCTCAAAGCATTTGCAAAGAGCGTATCCTGAAGTAAGCGAATATACCAGCCCGGTGCATTAACATCTTGTGCAACCTCACCGTACATGAATCCTGATCCGTCTTCGGATCCAGCCCACATATCCTTCCATGCCCAGTCAAAATCCCATACCGGACCGGCATGTAATTTACTATAGGTGCCATCCGAATGATCCTTGTCCTTAAAGAAAAAGCGGCTTTTCTTGAATCCATCTACATTTCGTGCCAATTCATTTACAATGAAGTAATCGAGAAATGAACGTTCACTGATGTATTTGCGATATCCATAAAGCGAATCCGAAAAATAGCTGGCATAGAGCGCTGTCTCGAGTTCATTGACAAAATTTTGTAAGTATTCCCGCTGAGACGCCGCAATCATATCAAAACCAGGGTAATAATAAACGAAATGAATGTCTAATCCCGGAAAACCAATAGGCGAAAAATTGGATTGCCAGGAATTAAGATTATCCCAATAGTCGACTTTGAAAACATATCCGCCTGAAAGTTCCAAACCGGTGGTGTCTGTGGGTAACATTTTAGCTATATCAATCCTGTTTGCATCGCGCTTTATCTTTTCTGCCAACATATAAATTCCCTGATATTCACCGTTCATTATGACATCTACAAAGCGACTTCGCACAGAGTAATGACCCATAGTATCAAATAGATGAAAGGAAAGTAGATTTCGTGCAAACGATTTGTCATTGTAATTTGCCAGTAAAAGCCAATCGTGCTCTGCAGGCATGCCTATCAGGGAGGAATCAACTTCCAGGCCGGCACTGTCTCTGAGTTCAAATGCATAGGGTTTTTGAGGAAGCGACAGTGAATAGTTCCCACGGTATTCAATCCCAATTTTCCCATTGTATTCGTTGGCATTGTCAGTAACATGATTTCTGATTCCGGGCCCATTGTAAATAATACTCATGTCAGCCGTGATCTTGTTGTCTACATCTATAGCTTGACCATTTGTCTCTATGATGACAATGGGTAGATTTGATTCGGAAAATCCGAAATACCCTGCTGGATTACTTCCAAAGGTAAGCGACCAACTTAATAATTGTCCTTCATCCTGACCATAGCTGTCTGAAATGCGTAAATACCACGTTCCGTTTGGATTCTGTCCATTGTTGACCGCTCCCATTTGACCCATTGGTTTGAATGTTCCCGTGAAGGGTGCAACTCCATTTTGTATAGGAGAACCACTGTCATTGTTGAAACAGGTATTGGTCATATTATCATCTCCTCCGCCTACACCCGCCGCAAGCATTCTTGAGCTCCCATCTGGTGCTACCAGTTCGATAGTCAGATCAGCCAGCCAGGTATGTGTAAGATCAATACAGACGGTTTCCAACCCAAAATTTACTGTGTCAATAGAAGTTTGAGTAAGATTAACAATGGCAGGCACTTCAATTGTCTGCAGATCAAGAATAGGTCCGCTCCCTCCTGTAAATGTTTGTGAATAGATGACAGAAAAAAAGTTGAGTGCAAGAAACAGCGCAAAGGTTTTCATGAGTATGATTCCGTTAGAATATGCTAAATTTAGCCTTTTCAGTCCAAGCATGAAAAAAATACTCATACGGAATATTAAAGGCCTCGTCCAAGCGAGTGAAGTGTTGCCAACGGTGATCAAAGGCGCAGAAATGGCAACCATTCCAATTATAGAGAATGCCTTTGTTGCACTTGAAGATAGCGAAGTAGTTGGTTATGGACCAATGGAGGATCTGAATGGAATTGATGATTGGCGAGACTTGGAAGTAATTGATGGGGAAGGGCGTTATGTCCTGCCTGCCTTTTGTGATCCACATACGCATACTGTTTTTGCAAGAACCCGAGAGGAGGAGTTTGTAGATCGAATTAATGGGCTCTCCTATGAGGAAATTGCTTTGAAGGGCGGCGGTATTCTGAATTCCGCAAGACGATTGAATGAGTTGACGGAAGAGGAACTTTTTGAAGCGGCACTGACAAGAATAGAACGTTTCATTTCTTACGGGACAGGAGCATTGGAAATCAAATCAGGCTATGGTTTATCGGTAGAAGCGGAACTGAAAATGCTGCGAGTGATCCAACGTTTGAAAACGGAAGCTCCGATAGCAATCAAAGCGACTTTTCTCGGAGCCCATGCGTTTCCCCTTGAATACAAACAGGATCAGGAGGGATACGTTCAATTGATCATTGAAAAGATGCTTCCGGCGATCGCAAAGGAAGAATTAGCGGATTACATTGATTGCTTCTGTGAGCGCAATTATTTCACTGTGGATCAGATGGAAAGGATTTTGCTTGCGGGAAAAGAATACGGTTTGATTCCTAAAGTTCATGTGAATCAGTTTTCTGTGATGGGTGGGGTAAAAAAAGCAGTTGAATGTGGGGCGCTTTCTGTCGATCATCTGGAAGAATTGGATGAGGAAGACATCTTAGCATTGAAAAGTTCGGATTGCATGCCTACCATTCTTCCGGGTTGTTCCCACTTTTTAAGTATTCCATTCGGAGACGCACGCAGATTAATGTCAAATGGCTTACCAGTTGCGCTTGCAAGCGATTTCAATCCAGGCTCAACTCCTTCAGGAAATTTACAGAATGTGTGGTCCTTAGCCTGTGTGAAAATGCGTATGACACCTGAAGAAGCGTTAAATGCACTTACCATCAACGCCGCATATGCGATAGGGTTGAGTGAAACACATGGAAGAATCGCATTGGGTAGAAAATCTCCAATCCTTATCACCAAAGAGATTCCATCGCTGGCTTATATTCCTTACGCCTTTGGAGATCAACATATTGAACGTGTCCTTTTATGACAGTTCATCGAAATAGGTCAGGGTCTTTTCCCCGTTGCTTAAGAGATTGGCTTTTTGGTGCATTTATGTTTTTTTGCTCCGGCCTTAGTTCTCAGGTGGTTCAAACGGATCACCAACTTCTTTGGGAGATCTCCGGCAATGGGTTAAAATCGAAAAGCTACCTTTTTGGAAGTCTTCATTCCAATGATCGCAGGGTTTTCAACTTCTCTGATTCGACTTATGTGGTTCTGCAGAATGCGCAGGCAATTGTCCTTGAAACAGACCTCTTTTCGCTATTTGGCGACTGGGATACAAGGCAGGAAGAAGTCAGGTTGCTATTCGATAATAAAGGGAAGCCTTACACGGGAAGTGATGAACCCACCAGAACGATCTATGGCGATGAAAATGGAATGCCTCAGTTCATGGATGCTTTTTTCCAGGAGTACTGCTATAATTCCAAAAAGACGTTTTATGCGTTGGAGAAAGTAACAGATCAGCTCAATATGCTGGCTGACTGGGGTCAGAATGACATCGATGG
Source organism: uncultured Flavobacteriia bacterium (assembly GCA_903928365.1). Lineage (GTDB taxonomy): Bacteria > Bacteroidota > Bacteroidia > Flavobacteriales_D > Crocinitomicaceae > M0103. The sequence goes on along the minus strand of CAIYQV010000149.1, from coordinate 303 downwards.
ATTAAGGTTGGACCCGATGGCGATGAGTCAGGAGAAGCTGATCGAATTTTATCAGAAAGGAGATATTTTTTCGCTGGATAGGATGATGAAGGCAAATCTCTCACTGAATCCCGGAATGTATGAAGAGATCATCATCTCACGCAACCAGACAATGATGAATGGATTGGATTCGTTGATCCGTTCGCAGTCGATTTTTTGTGCGGTAGGTGCTGGACACCTTGCCGGTGAATTGGGATTAATCAACTTGCTTCGCTCGAAAGGGTATAAGTTGAGGCCCGTGATGGCTGCGTTTTCCGAGAAACC
>CAIYQV010000148.1 GCA_903928365.1 uncultured Flavobacteriia bacterium | reverse complement strand
CGAATAAAAATATAACAAGAAAAATAGCACGGATAATTACAACATCAATATTGAAATAATTTGAAATTCCAGCACATACTCCTGCTATTGAGGCATTATCAGTATCCCTAAAAAGTCGTTTTTCAGAGACAATTTTGTCATTTGGAATGTTAGACTGTTTAGTTGAATTATTTTCTGTTGCTTCTTCATCGATATACAATGAGGGGTCCCCGAGTGTTTCGAGAATAGAGCGAATATCGTCAAGTTCGATGACCTGTTTACGTTCATTCAATTTAGAAGAGCATAATTCTGCCACCCTGAGTTCAATATCCTCAATAATCTCATTTTTTCCTTTATCATTTCTTAATGCATGATTCAATCTGTCCATGTATTGGTGCAGTAATTCATAGGCATCTTCCTCGATGAGAAAATTCAATCCTTTGATGTTGACGGAAACTGTTTTTTTCATTTTGATTCAATATTTGTGATTTTGTTGACGGCTGTGCTCAGTTCAGTCCATGTAATGTCTAATTCTTCTAAAAATGCTTTGCCCATCTTTGTTAGTGCAAAATATTTGCGCGGTGGACCCGATTGTGATTCTTCCCAACGATAGGAGAGGAGTTCCATATTCTTTAACCTCGTAAGCAAAGGATACAATGTTCCTTCTACTACAATCAGTTTAGCTTCCTTCAATGTCTCAAGGATCTCAGATGGATAGGCTTCCTGTTTCTTATCAAGAATGGAGAGAATACAATATTCCAGGATTCCTTTTCGCATTTGAGCCTGTGTATTTTCTAAATTCATTATAATATTTTTATACAAAGATATATGTAAAAAATTGAACTATGTATAACATAGTACTAAAATATTAAAAAAAATAGTTGTGATGAAAACAGTGCCTCAAATACGGATAGTAGGATCTAACGGCTTTAAATACCTATTTGTAATCTGTACATTGCAGCTAGTTTTTGATTACAAGTAGGGAAGATCGAAAAGAAATAAAAAAAACGGCCCAATTTAAGGCCGTTCATTAATTATATCGGGGATGGAAGTTTAAGCTGTAACGCCTAAAACCTCAGCCATTTTAGCTCCAATGTGTGCCGGTGAATCCACCACGTGAATACCACATTCACGCATGATACGTTTTTTAGCTTCCGCAGTATCGTCTGCTCCACCTACAATCGCACCAGCATGACCCATCGTACGACCTTTAGGTGCAGTTTCACCTGCGATAAAACCAACTACCGGTTTCTTCGCATTTTCCTTGATCCATCGTGCAGCGATAGCTTCAAGATTACCACCGATCTCACCAATCATAATGATACCTTCGGTTTCGGGATCGTTCATCAGCATTTCTACCGCTTCACGTGTCGTTGTTCCAATGATCGGGTCACCACCGATACCGATGGCAGTGGTAATTCCCAATCCCGCTTTGGCAACCTGATCAGCTGCTTCATAGGTCAATGTTCCTGATTTAGAAACGATACCGATCTTACCTTTTTTGAAAACAAATCCTGGCATGATACCTACTTTCGCTTCTCCCGCAGTAATAACACCTGGACAGTTAGGGCCGATCAATCGACAATTGAATCCTTTAATGTATTCACGCGCCATGACCATATCTTTCACCGGAATACCTTCCGTGATACAAACGATTACCTTGATACCTGCTTCTGCTGCTTCCATGATCGCATCTGCTGCGAAAGCAGGTGGAACGAAAATGATCGATACATCAGCGCCTGTTGTTTTCACTGCATCTACCACTGTATTGAAAACAGGACGATCCAAATGGGTACTTCCACCTTTACCTGGAGTCACTCCTCCTACTACATTTGTTCCGTATTCGATCATCTGACCGGCATGGAACGTTCCTTCACTTCCTGTGAAACCTTGTACAATAACTTTGGAATCTTTATTTACGAGTACACTCATCTTGGTGGTATTAGTATCGATTAATTTTCGCTTCCAAAAATAGAGTTTTGAATTGTTAGTGCAAAGCTCTCTATGATATTATTTGGAAATTATTTCACCTCCCTGATCTCTAAGTTATAGATCAAAATGGAGTGCTGAGGAATATCATCCAGTTTGTAATCACCATATCCTAATTGCGGAGGCGCAACCAGAAATGCCTTTGCTCCCGGTTTTAGCTCCAGCATAATCTCTTTCCAGGCGGCGATGAGTTCTCGAACATTGAAGGAAATGGGTTTCTTCTGGTCGTCGAATACCGTCCCATCAATTAAGGTTCCATGATAAGTAAATGAAACTTCATCCTGGAATTTGATGTAATCACCACTTCCCGGGTCGAGGATCTTGTAATACAATCCGGAATCACTTCGAGTGCAATTGATTTTCTTTCTCTTAAGATAAGCCTGGATCTTTTTGTCAAATTGTGTTTTATCCTGATCATTGTATGTCTGACAGGCCCCGAGAATTAAACTCATTAAAATTAGAGGGGTGAAGATTTTTGAGATCATATTAAAGTTTTACAGGAGTGAGCTGATATCCTCTTTTTTGCAATAAACGAATGAGACCATTGGGTCCGCCAAGATGTCCGGCACCAACTGCGATGAACGAACGTTTTTCAGTCATATAGGTTTCAATCATCGGGATCCATCGTGCATTACGATCATCAATGAAACGGGTGTTTTCCGACGCAATAGTGCCTTCAGAATCGACGATCATAAGATAAAGTGAATCTACCTGTTGACGTTGATAAAGCTTTTCAAGCGTGAGGGTTTCAGTATACTGTTCAGAGGGTTTACGAACGACCTCCATGACCATTTCTGTTTGCTCTTCTCTGCTCAGTCCGTCAAACAAATTCAACTGTTCTTCAACGGTTTCCAATCCTTTTATTTCGAGCTGGTGTTCCTTTGCCAGTTTTTCCAGTGTCATTTCATAGGATTCGGTTTTCCCGAAGAAATGCATTTGAGTGGCAAGTTGGACAGCAACGAAGGGTTTCATTTTAGTCATCACACCTCTGAACTGCGCTTCATTCAT
>CAIYQV010000147.1 GCA_903928365.1 uncultured Flavobacteriia bacterium | reverse complement strand
CCTGTTGTAAATTCCAGCATAGGGATTTGTAACTGCAGTAAGCACACTGCCATGACCCTGGAGATTTCAGTAAAACAAGGGAAAGAATATCAGAAGCAATAGCTACTTGAACGCCTGCTTTCTTTGCTTTTTCAATGAATGACGAGATGTTCGTAACCGTACCATAGGTGTCCGTATATTGACTAAGTGCTCCGAAGTAGGTCTGATCGAATTCACATGAAGCGGCATTTCCTACCACCAATTCGATTCCAAGATTTAAGGCTCGTCCCAAAACAACATCGATCGTTTGCGGGAAGCAGTCCTTAGAAATAAAGAATTTATTTTTTCCTTCTTTCACATCGTTTCTAGAACGAGAGTTCCAGAACATGATCATAGCTTCTGCTGCTGCTGTTGCCTCATCGAGGAGAGAAGCATTTGCGATCTCCATGCCGGTCAATTCCATGATCATTGTCTGGAAATTCAACAACGCTTCCAAACGACCTTGAGAGATCTCCGCCTGATATGGAGTGTAGGCGGTATACCATCCTGGATTTTCAAGCACATTACGAAGGATCACGGATGGAACGATTGTTTCGTTGTAGCCCATCCCAATGAAAGATCTTAACACCTTGTTCTTGCTGCCCAATTCCTGCACGTGCGCTAAATATTCCTGTTCGGACAATCCTTCGGTGATCTGAAGTTCACGTCCCAAACGGATATGAGCGGGAATGGTTTTATCGATGAGTTCAGCTACTGAATTCACCCCTATTTTAGCAAGCATGGCTGATTTCTCAGCTGAATTGGGTCCAATGTGTCTGTTGGAAAATGTGCTCATTTCTCTTCGTTTGATTTATGGGCACAAATATACGATGAAGCGAGGGATTAATGAAAATACAAAAACAGCTATTTTACGATGAACTTATTGGAAAATATAAACAAATTATTTGATGAGGTTCACGTGTCCAATCTTTTCATAAGAACCTTCATTTTGAGAAGAATAATAAATAATTTTCCAGGTATATGTTCCATCTTGCACTCGATCTATTTCGTTTTCACTTCCATAACTTCCATCCCAGCCGACATTTGGATTATGCGATTCAAAAACAACTTGCCCCCAACGATTATATATCAACAATGTATATTTTGATTCATCAATTCCGGAAGTAATGATAGGAAGGAATACGTCATTGGTTCCGTCACCATTCGGCGTAAATGTGTTAGGCACATAAAGCACTAGGTCTTCATAGACAGTAACCGTAAAGTAGGAACTGTCATAGCATCCCAGTTCATTGTATGCGTACAGTGTTACAGAATAGTCTCCTGGGATTGCTGGATATTCGTGAATCGGATTGGTTGATAAACTTGTGGTGCCGTCGCCGAATTCCCATAAATAAGTATAGCTGTTCGTTGATAAATTGGTGAATTCAAAGATTGGTTCCGTGGTCAACATGGAATCGGGGTTTGCAATGAAATCAGCAGTAGGAACATCATATGCACAAATCATATCCTCCTGTTCCAATGTAGAACTACAACCTGCATCATTGGTTACTGTAAGTGAGATATCGTAACAACCTTCCGTATTGAACTGGTGATCTATGGCAAATGGTTGATTTGATGTTTCTCCATCACCGAAATCCCAAAGAAGAGTTGTATTTGGATCATTTACGGTATCCGTAAAGATCACATTGAAAAGCACACAACCTTCACTCGAGGAAGTCGCGAAACCAACTATCGGACTTGCAAGGATTGTTAAAGGTTGTATTAAACTGTCGACACAACCAGTTTCAAGATTCGTTGCAGTGAGAGAAACATTATACGTTCCGTAGGAGTCAAAAATGTTCACCGGATTTTCCTGAGTTGAATAATTACCATCAGCAAAATTCCATACATAGTTATTATTACCAGGAGTATTATTCATGAATTGGATTGGATCCAGGTTACAGAATGGGGCATTTACCGCCTCAAATTGAACGTCTGGCAATGGATTTACCTGAACTGCAATATTGAATGGTCCCGAATTGCAACCAAAATCTATTGTTTCCAGATAGATGGTATAATTCACTATCTGGGCGCTATTTGTATTATTGACCAATAAGTCATTGATGTAGTTCGAATTCTGAAGAGTCAGCGTTTCTCCTGTCACATCTGTATTGTTGTTCCCATTCCAAGTAACCTGACTTGATATATTGGAATTTACGGTAAGCGCTACAAATTGATTCGAACATATTTCAGTACCACCGGAGATCGGTAAAGCGGAAGGGTTCACCGTAATAGTGAAATCCTGAGGCGAACCTGTGCACGTAACACCTAAATTATTGTAGCTTGGTGTAACGCTGAAATTCGCAGTTTGAGGAATGGTTGAAGTATTGGTTGCGGCGAATACAGGAATATTGCCTATACCGTTTGCCCCAATACCAATCGATGTAAGATCGTTTGTCCAGCTATATATTGTGCCATTCACGGGGCCATTGAAAATCACTGGATTTGTAAGCTCTGTATTACAGTAAGTTAAATTTACCGGATCCGAAACGGAAGGTGTTGGATTTACAGTAATAGTTGACGAAATAGGAGCACCTGTACATGTGAGTCCTGCATTAGAGAAAGATGGCGTTACTATGATCAGCGCCGTAGAAGGAGTGTTGGAGGAATTTACAGCAATGAAAGAAGGTATGTCATTAACACCGGATGTGCCCAACCCAATACCTGTGTTCGAATTGATCCAAGTGTAAGTTGAGTTATTTACAGAAGATGTGAAATCAACTGTTTGAGTTAGACTACCATTACAAAGAACCTGATCAGTAGGGTCTACCATAATAGGTGTTGGATTGACCGTTATGGTGAACACTTCAGGATTTCCTGTACACGTAATGGTATTCGTGTAAGAAGGCGTAACGATCACTGTACTAGTTTCAGGATTTGAAAGAGAAGAAGGTGTCACAAAACTGTTAATGTTCCCTTGACCATTTGTAACCAACCCTGTAAGTGTATTGTTGTTGGTCCAGGTATAAACAGCATTAGATACACCACCGTTAAAAATGACATTATTTGTCGTACTGCCTCCACAAACAATTTGATTTTCAGGATCTACAACATTTGGTGTAGGATTTACAGTAATCGTAAATGTTTCAGGATCACCACTGCATGTTCCTCCGTTTAACGTTATGGAAGGAAGCACGGTTACTGTTGCAACCGCTGGAAGAGACTGACTGTTGCCAACAACAAATGGGGAGATGTTGCCTGTCCCATTTACAGGTAAACCTATACTTGAATTGGTATTCGACCATGTATAAGTTGTTCCAGATACCGGTCCGGAGAATAAAATATTCTGTGAAAGAGTCCCAGAACAGTAAATGCTATTGGCAACATCGTTTACTATCGGCCTTGGATTCACACTGATCGTAAATACTTCCGGCTCACTGTAACAGGTTGAATTATTAAATGTTGATGAAGCAATTACACTTATGGTTGCAGTGACAATGGATGGTGAATTGTTGGTGGCTGTAAATGGTGGAATATTACCCGTACCACTTGCTCCTAAACCAATACTGGTATTGTTATTTGTCCAGTTGTAAGTAACTCCGGTAGTATTGCTTGTGAAAACAATTTGTCCGTTGGCATCATTTGCACATATTGTAATATCCGAAACATTGTTTATAATCGGAACAGGGTTGACTGAAATCGAGAATAATTGTGGTGTTCCGATACAAGTAATACTGTTGTTCGTATAGCTCGGTGTTACAGAGAAGTTACCGGTAAGTACTCCAGATGTATTATTTGTTCCTACAAAAGAAGGTATGTTTCCTTGACCAGAATTTGCAATACCAATACCTGAATTCGAATTCGTCCAATTGTACGAGGCATTGTTCGCCGTGCTTACGAAGTTAACTGGAAGAGAATTGTCTCCCAAACAGATTACTTGACTTTGTATTGGAGAAAGCACTGGAACCGGATTTACGGATACCGTAAATTGAATGGGTGAACCATTACATGTAAGACCTGAATTTGTAAATGACGGAGTTACCGCAAATGTGCCTGTTTGAGCATTATTTGTGGAATTAGATGATGTAAAGGAGATATCCCCTGTACCGGCACTTGCGGCTCCGATGACCGTATTGGAGTTTGTCCAGTTGTAAACGGTATTCACCACAGACGTGGATGATCCCAGATCAACAAGCACCGGACTATTTGCACAAACGGTTTGATCAGTCACAGGCAACACATCCGGAACAGGATTGACAGAGATGGTGAACTGCTGGTTGACACCTGTACATGTGATGCTGTTGTTGGTGTAAGTAGGTGTGACTTGTACCGTTCCTGCAATGGTATTGGAACCATTATTCGTTCCTACGAAAGCAGGGATGTTACCCGATCCGTTGGATGGTAAACCGATGGCAGGATTG